>CBFGVZ010000219.1:0-5712 GCA_965652315.1 uncultured Saprospiraceae bacterium
TTTTGAATAAGATTTAAAATTTTTTAACTTGCATCATCTACATCCGATCTGCCATATGTTCGGTGGAGATTGAATCCTCTATTCATGTATGGCCAGATCCGGGGAAGTGTAGCAATAGGAAATTCCGCAATCTAATACTCTGACAAAATATGTACTTTACAGATACTTAATGTAAAAACTTTACAAGCATTCACTAATGTGAAGAATAAATCGTAAAAAGGGAAATAAAAAACTCCTTTTTGCAGTGATTCCAATAATAGTTATGCGCATGCACGCATATATGTAATTCATTCGGTTTCAAGGCATGAAATATCTATTAAATATGAAGGCAATATTACTACAAAATTCCAAACACGTACTTTCCTTTAGCTGGATCACAGCTTTGATTTTCCTGATTGGAAATCAGGCATTCTGCGAAATTAATTCGCTTGATCATCTTTCCAATAAAGAGGAGACCATTACTGACCGGAAAGCAATTATTCATTCTATTGAAGGAGTAGTGACTGATCAGAATTCGGAACCCCTTATCGGTGTCAACATTCAGGTAAAGGGAACGGATAAAGGTACATCTACCGACCTGGAAGGTCGCTTTTCCCTGGAGGACATCGATGAAAATGCGATTTTGGTAGTTTCCTACATCGGATACCAGACTCAGGAGGTATCTGTGGAAGGGAGGACCAGTCTTCTCATCACATTAGTGTCAGATTCACAGCTGCTGGATGAAGTGGTGGTTGTGGGATATGGAACGCAGCAGATCAAAGACGTTACGGGATCGGTGAGTAGCGTTTCTTCAAAGGAACTTCTTGACAGACCGGTGGTCAATATCGGGCAGGCTCTGCAGAATAAGGTGTCTGGCGTGCAGGTGGTCAAGCAGGGAGCTGGATATCCAGGCTCCAATCCCATTATTCGTATTCGGGGAACGAACTCCATAAATTCCAATAGTGATCCTCTTTTTGTGGTCGATGGGATTATTGGTGTGAGTAATGCGCTGAAAAATATCAATCCGCATGATATTTTGTCGATGGATATTTTGAAGGATGCTTCTGCAACCGCTATTTATGGAACGCGAGGTGCCAATGGTGTAGTTATTATTACGACCAAGCGGGGGCAGTCAGGAGAAGCGCGGGTAAGTTATAATGGGTCTGTTACGCTGGGAACCATGCAAAGGCACAATTATACGGTCACCACGGACCAGTTTTTCTATCTCTATGAACAAGCCTTTACCAATACGCCCAAATACGGAACCCTTGATAAATCAAAAGACTTCAGAGGGGGAAAAGGAACGGGTGCTTCGTGGTCTGAGATGCCGCATTTGTTTGAGCAGGTACCGAAGGGCGGTTATTTTATGGATTTAATCGGGAACGACGGCAACTACTACAAACCCAGATATTACTCCAACTGGGAGGATATTGCTTTTGAGAATTCCTTATCCAATGACCAAAATATTGATATAAGCGGAGGAACAGAAAAGGCACGGTATTCCCTTGGCCTGGGTCATAATTACCAGGATGGACTTCTGATACAATCGTACTATAAGCGGACTAACGCGCGGTTTACTACCGACATTGAGTTGAATGACTGGCTGGACGTAAGCACCAACATTTTGTATTCAAGGGCCAAGAATACCAGGGGAGATGACCAGCTCAGGACGGTATCGGAGACATGGCCCATTTTACCTATAAAATATCCCGACGATCCCGAAGTGTTTGGGATATATGCGGGTAAGTGGAGTACGGGAAGGGACTTTCCGGTCGGAGAGAACTGGAGGAATATTGTATACACGACTGATCAGAGAGATGGATATTATTTGAACCAGCAGTTTACCGGTGGTATTGTACTAAACGCTCAGATCACGGATAACCTGAGTTTTAAAACCAACTTTTCCGTAGACAACAGAAGTGAAGACAGCCGGTGGTTCAACGGAGACTTTCAGGGGAACAGAACATCGGATGCCCGGGGGAGCAATGCCAGGTGGTTCTACTGGCAGAATGAGAATTACCTGGATTATACCAGAGATTTCGGTGTGCATTCTTTTTCTGGAGTACTGGGGATTTCCTGGTCTGAAAACACCTTTGACTGGGTAGAAGCGCAGGGTTATAACTTCCCTTCGAATTTTTACAGCTACAACAATCTGAATGCCGGCTCCAATACGCCGCAATCTCATTCATCCAATCAGAGAAGTGCCCTGAATTCCTATTTTACCCGGGTAAATTATGCCTACAATGACAAATATATGCTGACAGCAACAGGCCGGATCGATGGATCATCCAAATTTGGGCCCAACAACAAATATGCTTTTTTCCCGTCAGTTGGCCTGGGTTGGAGAATTTCTAATGAAGATTTTATGGCTGGGAACAGCGTGATTTCAAACCTGAAGCTTCGGGTCAGTGCTGGACAGACCGGTAACCAGGAGATTGGAAGTTTTGTAACCCAAAGGTATATCAATACGGCGAATGTGATGTTTGGTGATGGCTTGCATTCGGGATTTTACCCAGGTTCTACGGGTAATCCCGACTTGAAATGGGAGACCACTTTCCAATGGGATATCGGAGTGGATCTTAACCTTTTTGATTACAGAGTCGGGCTCGTGGTGGATTATTACCACAAGACAACGAGCGATATGTTGTTCAATCTGCCGCTTCCGGAATCCACTGCACCGAGCAATGCATTCGTGAACTTTGGGGAAGTAGAAAACAAAGGGGTGGAACTCGAAGTGACCACGGCCAATATCCTGAGACCTGATTTCTCCTGGAATACAAGTCTGACGGTTTCTGCGAACCGAAACAAAATATTGAAACTCGGTCCCCTGGATGCTGATGTTTATGTTGATGCCGGTGCCGGTAATGCGACCTCGGTTTATCGGGTGGGTGAGCCGATCGGTTCATTCTTTGGTCTCAATCGGATCGGCGTGTACAGTACGCGGGAGGCTGCTCTTGCGGCTCGCTACGGCAGGTTACCCGGTGATCTGAAATTTGAGGATGTGAATCAGGATGGGAAGATCGAATTGATCTCCGATGGAAATATCATTGGGAATTCATATCCCAAGGTATATGGTGGATTTATCAATTCATTCCGATTCCGGAATTTTGATGCGAATGTGGCGATACAATTTGTAGGCGGCGTGGACAAAGCCATCGTGCATGAGTCTGCAGAAGACCGACAGTTTGTATCGGGTATGGTCAACCGGGTGCTTGATGCCTGGCGCCCCGACCATCAGGAAGGGACCATAGTGGCTCAGGTTCGGGCTGGTAATGCAGGGGCACGGTACGATTCTTTTACGGATACGCACGAGATTTATAATGCAGCATTTATCAGAGGTCAATCTGCGTCTATCGGTTATACTTTTTATGATTTGATCGGGATTAGCAGTCTGCGTGTGTATTACGCCATGGATAATTTCTTTCTGTTGACGGCGATTGAAATGGAAGGGTACGATCCGGAGGGAAGCTCGCTGGATAAAGCGAGATCCAACATCCAGAATATTGACAAGTATCAGTATCCGAATCCAACCAACTTCAGTCTGGGTGTGAATGTTAATTTTTAATATTTTAAAGATGAAATCAATGAAATATAATACAAGATATATCGTGACAATGCGTCTCTTGATTTTAGGTATACTACTGACTGGGCTTGGTGCGTGCGATGAATTTTTGAGGGAAGTACCCACGGATCAATTGACCACGCAGGCCGATTTGACATCCAGGGAATTTGGCGAGCCTTTGGTTGTAGGGGCCTACAGAATGCTCGCGGAATGGACGGGAGATGCCCGGGATTGGGGTAACAGATTACCCAATACATTGGAATTTCCTACCGGTGGGGCATATACAGGAGAACCACACGCACAGTTTGACAAATACGCCACCAATCAGGTGACGGGAAACCTGCTCGATAATTTTAATAATCAATGGAGCAATTGGTATGCGGGCGTACAGGATGCCAACCTTGCGATCGAACTGCTTCCGGGGGTAGATCTGCCAGAATCTCAAATCGAACAATATTTGGGAGAGGCGCGGGCTTTAAGAGCTTTCTATTACTTTTGTATTGTACGGTATTGGGGTGATGCGGTGATGATTCTGGAACCACTGGCCAACGTAGATGAAGCAGAATTACCTCGTACCAGCCTCAAACAGATATACGATGAAGTGATTATTCCGGACCTGGAATTTGCATTAAATGCCGTACCTCCAGGACGATCTACAGATGGTCGTGTGACACAGGATGTAGTCCGGGCAATATTGGCTGATGTATATCTGACTGTATCCGGATATCCCTATCAGGAGGTTGCAACTGATCCCGGAAAAGACTGGTGTGGCCAGGGAGCCTGGTCTATGCAGGAATATCCTGTAAAAGGTGGCACTGCAACTGAATTTTTGCAAAAAGCCAAAACACAACTGGATGCGTTGT
Source organism: uncultured Saprospiraceae bacterium (assembly GCA_965652315.1). Taxonomy (GTDB): domain Bacteria; phylum Bacteroidota; class Bacteroidia; order Chitinophagales; family Saprospiraceae; genus Membranihabitans. Next base: position 4,405 of record CBFGVZ010000219.1, read on the forward strand.
ATGGTAAATATTCCCTGGGAACTTATAATGATCTGCACGACCCGGCGATGAACAACCAGGGTGAGGCCATTTTCCAGATTCAGTATTCCATCCAGTCGGGATATAACAATGACATTGTGCAACCTTCCCTGCCCCTGTTAACCAAGATTTCGAAAGGGGATGAAAATGGTTCCTTTGTCCCGGCCATAGAGTATTACAATTCTTACGGACCGACTGACCGACGGGCGATGGTGTCCGATAACCAGTATCCATCCGGAATGTTCTTTACCTGGGATACGAATATCGATGATCTGTCGGATACGGTGCGGTTTTATCCGCATTTATATAAATACTATGATGCGGATGCCGTGAAATCAACCGATGGATCGGGATTAAACTGGTCCTTGTACCGATATGCGGATATTTTGCTAATGTTGACTGAAGTCAATTGGGCATTGGGGGGTAGCGCTTCAGATATTGCGAAAGGGATCAATGAAGTCCGACAAAGGGCTGGTTTAAATCCGCTGGATGGAAATGCTATAACGCTGAAGGACATCTTGAGTGAGCGGGCCTGGGAGCTGGTTTTTGAAAACAAAATGATTTGGGATCAGCGGCGTACGAGGCGATGTGTGGTATATGGCGATGGTGAAATCTCAGGAATCGATAATTTCGTGGGCCACCAGGCGGAAGTGTTCAACTTTGCCTTTACGCCCCAGCATTTGTTGTCTCCGATTCCGGGAGATGAAATCAACAACAACGGGCAGATCCAACAGAATTTTGGTTATTTACCAACGCAGTAAAATTAAAGGATTCAAATACATTCATCCAGGTACTATAAACTGAATAAACATGAAAAGCAAAATATATTTTCCGGTGACCTTGGTTCTTACAATTGCAATGCTGGTAGGTTGCACGGATCAACCCTATTTTGATATCCCTTATGATGAGAATGGGAATGTAATCTTCACAGGCATTTCTGAGGTCACTTCTGATGGTGCTACTATGTCCAATCCTGATTTTACGATCAACGGATATTTTCCGAATGCCAAATCAGGGGATGTCTTGGAAGCGGAGGTTTTGAAATATCAAGTCCCCTCCTGGGATCCGGAGGGTGCACTGCAGTTGCTGCCTTTAGCGGGCACCAAGAAAAATGTGACGGTAGGTTCTGATCTACGTGCTTCTGTAACTTATACGAAGGCTGAAGCGGGGCTGGTCAATGTTGGTGATGTCGTAACGGTAGTATTTTCCGGGGAGACGGATGCGGGTATTATTGAGATCAGGCTTAGGCCGTAACCCCACCTGGGACTACAGCCCCAGCTGTGTAGAAAA
>CBFGVZ010000220.1:0-5696 GCA_965652315.1 uncultured Saprospiraceae bacterium
GTTCTATTTTCGTTTCCGGTATTCATTTTCCAAATATTTCGTCGCTTCTTCCAGCGTAGAAAACCGACTGATGAAGTCTTTTATTCCCGGTTTACTATACATATCCGGGTGGACGTATTTCTCTACCATTTGTTCATCTATTTCACCGGTACTCAGTATAATCAGTCTTTCCACCACGTTCCGCAGTTCCCGTATGTTCCCCGTCCAGTTGTGCTTCTGAAGCATGGCTACCGCTCCTCTCGTAAAGCTTTTGGCAGGGTATCCGTTTTGTTCACAAATGATCCGCGCAAAATAATCCACCAACAATGGAATATCCTCGCGCCGGTCATTGAGGGAAGGAACCCTGATGTTGATCACCTGCAGCCGGTGAAACAAATCCGCCCGGAATCGTTTTTCACGAATTTCTTCGTGCAGGTCCTTGTTTGTGGCAGCCAATACACGGACATCGACAGGAATGGCTTTATCTCCTCCGACTCTGGTGATGATGTGCTGTTCCAACGCCCGGAGTACTTTGGCCTGGGCGTCCAGACTCATATCGGCAACTTCATCGAGGAACAACGTCCCCTTATTGGCCTGTTCAAATTTTCCGATCCGCTGTTTGACCGCAGAGGTAAAAGAGCCCTTTTCATGACCAAACAGTTCACTTTCGATCAATTCTGATGGGATGGCCGCGCAGTTCACCGCGATCAGCGGCTTGTCGGCTCGCTCACTACGGGCATGAATCCATCCCGCTACAAGTTCCTTTCCAGTCCCGTTGTCTCCGGTAATGAGGACCCGGGCGTTGGAAGGTGCTACTTTGTTGATGATGGAACGCACCTGATTGAGCGCTTCGGAATGCCCGATCATCTCATGAAGGGTTGAATTATTGACCTTGCGTTCCAGGTTACGCGTTTTGTTCCGCAGATTTCCCTGCTCCAGAGCATTGCGAACGGTGATCAATAACCGATTGAGATCCGGTGGTTTGGAAATAAAGTCAAATGCGCCCTTCTTGACGGCCTCGACCGCATTGTCGATATTGGCATGCCCGCTGATCATGATCACGGGAAGGTCGGGCTGGATATCCTGGAGACGTTCCAGGGCATCCATTCCATCCATGTTGGGCATTTTGATGTCCATGAGCACCACGTCATATTCATTTTTCTTGATCTTGGCCAGACCATCGAGACCATCCTTGGCCTCGTCAACTGAGAATTTTTCAAAAGTCAGGATGTCTTTGAGGGTTCGCCGGATCGCATCTTCATCATCAACTATTAAAACTCTAACCATGGATAATGGATTTTAGGGATGTTATATATTATGATTTTTTTTAATATGTCAAATATATAGATTTTCATCCTGAATATCCAAACAAAATATATTTTATTTTAATAGCACTTTAACAAGATCGCCGTATATCACTGACTTTCAGAAAGTTCTGACAATGTAAAATATGCCATTAGTCCAATGCTGGTTTGAAAACATCGCTCATCCACATCAAAAACAGGAGTATGCAACTGTCTATTAACGGAGGTGGTTGAATCGGACACGCCCAACCGGTAAAAACAGGAGTCAACCTCGTGAGAATAAAACGCAAAATCTTCCGAGGTCATTTGAATGGGAAGATCACACACTCGCTCTGGTCCCAGGAATTCGACGGCCCGGTTCTTCAATCGGTTGGTCAGGTGGGGTTCGTTGTACAGGAAAGGATAACCTACGCGGATATCAATCTCAACTTCCGCACCGAGTGCACGAGCGGTGTGAGTCGTTGTGTCACGGATCAACTCATGGGCTTCATACCGCCAGGTTTCATCCATAGATCGGAATGTCCCCTCGATATGGACCACATCAGGAATGACATTTGTGGCACCTCCATCGCTGTAGATCCGCCCCAGAGTGAGTACCGAGGGGAGGGTCGGATCACATCGACGACTGACGATCTGCTGTAGTGCCACGATAATGTGAGCTGCAGCCAGGGTCGTATCGATGCTATTATGTGGCAGGGCACCATGCCCCCCCCTGCCCCGGACCGTAAGGAATAATTCATCACTTGACGCCATATACATGCCCGGACAAAATCCGACCTTTCCGGCTTCCAAAGGTGGGTGTACATGCTGGCCGATCATCACTTCAGGAACAGGATTCTGCAATACACCATCCCGGATCATCAGGGAAGCGCCACCCGGCAATTTCTCCTCGCCTGGCTGAAATACCAGTTTGACCTGCCCCCCGAACTGAGTCTTGAGTTTTTGAAGGACGAAGGCTGTACCCAGCAGCGAAGCGGAATGTACATCATGTCCGCAGGCATGCATCACTCCCGGGTGGACTGATGCATAATCGGTGTCATTTTCTTCCTGGATGGGCAGAGCGTCCATATCAGCCCGTAGTCCTATGGTTTTCTGCCCGGGCTTTTCCCCTGTGATCATCCCGACCACCCCATGTCCGCCAATACCCCGTTCAAAGGGTATCCCCCATTCGCTCAGTTTACCGGCAATGAAAGCGGCGGTATTTTCCTCCTGAAAGGACAATTCCGGAAACTTATGAATATGTCGACGAAAGGAGATAACATCCTCCAGTATTTCGTCACTTAAATCTCTGATTTGGTCTTTATTTGCCATGTGGCAAAGGTATGGACTTCTCCTTGTTTTTCCTTATTGTGAGAGGATATTATAAAAGCATGGTCAGAGTCCGCCAAATAAACCTGGCGGGATCCCGGTATTTTCCAAAAATCCAGGATCTGTTCAAAGGTCAGCCCCACACAGTCCAGTACATACACCGTACCAGGATGATGCCGGACGAAAGATGGTGTGTAACGGAGGTAGAACGATTGTTCCCCATGCCCCGAAGCGGTAATCCTTTCCACCTGAGCAGATGAAAAATAAGCCGATACCTGGTCATACAGCCGGGGATTCCCACTCAGTAAGGCTACATGGTTATTTTCCGAAGGTTCACGAGTTTTTTGCTGTCCTGGCAGATATCGTTTCCGGACCATATGAACAAACTGGATGGACCGGACAACGACCTGGAGCAACCAGGCCACTGCCGGAGCATAGAGTTCTCCCTTATATTTCTGGATAAACAGCCGCATGGAATAGAAAAATGTGCTGGTGTAGAACCGCAACGATTTTTGCGTACTCTCACCCTTGAAGTGGACGACGTGTAATGACCCATCATATCGGATCCGGTATCCGGCGCGCCTGATCCGATAGGAAAGATCGATATCTTCGGCGTACATAAAAAACCGAGGGTCAAATCCCTGGAGCAGATCCAGAATTTTTTTCCGTATCAACATAAAAGCACCGGGAAGTACTTCGATATCCCCTTTTTCATCATATCCGAGTTCAGGAGCATAGTAACCGTTGAAAAAAGGTGACCCCGGAAAAACATCGCTCAAACCCGAAAATTTCGTAAACGCAGACCAAAAGGTTGGAATGGATCGCTTGGATTCACGGAGCACACGACCGGTACCATCCAGGAGACAAACACCCACTGCTCCAATTTTTTCATCCTCCTGAAAAACGGCCAGAGCGCGGTGAAGCAATGATTCCCCCATCAGAGTATCAGGATTGACGAACAAGACATATTCCCCCTGTGCGATTTCCAGTCCCTGGTTGCACGCCCGACCAAATCCAGCATTCCCGGTATTGACAATCAGCCGGATGTCAGGGAATTGGCTGCGGATCATATCCGTAGAGCCATCGGATGATGCATTGTCGACCACGATGATCTCAGCATCCAGATTTTCCGTAGCTGCATGCAGGGAACGCAGGCATATTTGCAGGAAATACCGGACATTGTAATTGACCACTATGATCGAAAGGTCCATCAGTTATCTCCATTGAAAAGTTGATCGATCGGCATTCTGCGAAGGATGGCCCGGCCCAGTGTAAATCCATCTGCATATTCCAGTTCACCTCCAAATGCGACGCCACGGGCAATAGAACTGACACGTACAGCATCCCCCACCTGCTGAGAAATATAATACAACGTGGTATCTCCTTCAATGGTAGAGCTGATGGCCATGATCAGTTCGGACACCGATTCCGACCCGATTCGATCGAGCAGGGCACTGATCCGCAGATCATCCGGTCCGATACCGTCGATGGGTGAAATCAGCCCGCCCAGAACATGATAGCGACCCTGGAACTGTCCGGTCTGTTCGATGGCGATGAGGTCTTTCACGCTTTCCACAACACAGATCACACCGGTGTTGCGACGTGGATTACTGCATATCGTACACACTTCCTGGTCGGAATAATTGCCACATACGGTACAATTTTTCAGTTGAAAAAGCACCTGTTCCAGCGCCGAGGAAAACTCAGGAACGATACCATCCTTGTGGTCCACAATATACATGGCCAGGCGCATGGCGGTTTTGCTTCCGACTCCAGGAAGCTGGCTCAGGCATTTGACCAGAGATTCAAAGCTGCTGGGTAAATGATTCATGATTCAAAAATAACATTTTCTTTATCCGATCCATGATCTTATCATTTATAATTTGTTTATCTATATTTGTAACATTGTACGAAAAAATCAGAATATCAAATGGCTGAAGTAATTCGAATGCCACGGATGAGTGACACAATGGAAGAAGGCGTAATCGTCGGATGGCTCAAAGAAGAGGGAGATGAAATCGAACCCGGCGACATCCTGGCCGAGGTGGAAACGGATAAAGCCACCATGGAGCTGGAAAGTTATCAGGAAGGGGTCTTACTCCATATCGCTGTAAAAGAAGGTCCCGTTCCAGTTGACTCCATCGTCGCTGTCATTGGTGAAAAAGGAGAAGATTTTCAATCCCTGCTGGAAGAGGAACAGAAAGCTGTTTCCGGCAAACAGGATGAGCAGGCCGACAACGGCAAGCCGGAGGAAAAAACGGATTCCGATGCCACAGACACTTTCGATGATTCTGATGAAAAAGATAAGTCTGCCGAAGCACAAAAAGAGCCGTCCTCAACTACTTCGGACGATGGTCGTACCAAGGCATCACCCCTGGCCCGGAAAATGGCCGCTGAAAAAGGCATCGAACTTTCATTGCTGAGTGGAAGCGGGGACGGTGGTCGCATCATCAAAAGAGATGTGGAAAAAGCCATCGAAAGCGGGGTCCAGGCCCCGGCAGCGCCGTCTGCGGCAGGAATTTCGATCCAAAGTGGAGAAGACCAGACTGTACGACTATCGCAAATGCGAAAAATCATCGGCAAACGACTCAGTGAAAGCAAATATACTTCACCCCATTTTTATCTGACCGTGGAAGTCGACATGGACAACGCTATCGCTGCCCGAAAATCGCTCAATTCCAACGATGAAGAGGTTCGTATCTCTTTTAACGATATTGTCATCAAAGCTACGGCGATGGCATTGCGCAAACATCCATTTGTAAATGCATCCATCGACAGCGAAAAAATCACCCTGCACGGCGATATCAACATCGGTGTGGCCGTGGCGGTCGATGAAGGCCTGATGGTTCCGGTGATCCATCATGCAGATTACAAATCCCTGTCAGAAATCAAGGCAGAAATTGGCGACCTGGCCGTGCGTGCACGGGATAAAAAACTCAAGCCGGAAGAGATGCAGGGCAACACGTTCACCATCTCCAATCTGGGTATGTTTGGAATCGATGAATTCACGGCCATTATCAATCCACCCGATGCCTGCATCCTCGCCGTCGGAACGATCAATACCAAGCCCGTCGTTCGGGATGGCCAGATCGTGATCGGAAATAC
>CBFGVZ010000221.1:0-5676 GCA_965652315.1 uncultured Saprospiraceae bacterium
TGCGGAATTACGACAGCCATTCGTGGTGGTTTTATTCGGATGCCGTTCGCTGGCGATCAATGCAGGTGGGATGGGAAGTGTTCCGGGATGCACCCTGGTGGGGGGTAGGACTGGGAGATCTACTCAATGAAATGCACATCCGGTTTTATGAAATGGAAAACATCCGCCTGCTGGAATATCCACACAATCTATGGATCACATTTCTGGCTGGAACGGGGCTGATGGGATTTATGATGCTAAATATCTCATGGTTGGGAATTTTCGGCAGTTTGAAGAACGGGCCCGGTGTTTTTCGGATCATATTTTTTATTTTCCTGGTGAGTTGCCTCGTAGAAAACACCCTGCTGACCTCGTTGGGTTCTATTTCATTTGTCTTGTTCATGCTGCTGGGCAGTGGAAAATGGAGCGTTGAGGTTAGTCCCACGCATCGGCCGTAAAACTGAACTGGCGGGCCTTGCTGCGGTAGAAAATCCCCCAAAACACACCAAATGCAAAACCACCGATATGCGCCCACCATGCTACGCCCTGGGACCGGACATCGAGGTTGGTCTCTGAATATACAGACATAAATTGTTGGATGAACCAAAAACCGATAAAGAGGATGGCGGAGATATAAAATGTGATAAAAAAAATCAGAAATATCATTTTGATTCGTGATCGTGGGAACATGATCAGATAGGCGCCCAATACTGCGGAAATAGCTCCACTGGCGCCGATACTGGGAATGGAACTGCCTGCGTTCATCCAGATGTGGGTCAGAGAAGCGATTACACCACCGGCGATGTAGAATGCCACAAACCTGATATTGCCAAGAACGGCTTCCACATTATCACCGAATATCCATAGGAATAACATATTCCCAATGAGGTGGGACCATCCTCCATGTAGGAACATGCTGGTCAATAGCGTATGCAAATGGTGTCCGGCAAGAGTTTCAGCTGGAATAGTACCAAATGTATTTATGAATTGTTGTAAAGCCTGATCTGGAAGGCTGTATTCATAAATGAAAATGGTTATATTCATCAGGATGAAGGCGTAGGAGGCAATGGGGCGAGCACCACCCGAAATATTATCGTCACCGATGGGTATTAACATATGCAGATTCTTTTAGGTCGTGTCAAATCCTTCCTTGATCAAATCATGGAGGTGGATCATTCCGGCGTATGCACCTTCGCGGGTTACGATCAATTGCGTAATACTGTGCTGTCGCATAAGATCGATGGCCTCAGTAGCCTTGCTTTCCGCTGCGATACCAATGGGTTTTCGGGTCATGATATCCCTGGCCCGAATATCGGTCGAAAAGGAATGATTCATTAACATTCGTCTCAAATCCCCATCGGTAATAATTCCCGCGATACGATCGTCGTGATCGAGTACGGCGGTGGCTCCGAGGCGACGGGCAGTCATTTCGATAATGACCTCTTCTATCCCCGAATCCGGGCGCACGATGGGTTTTTCATGTAAATCAAGTAAATGCGAGACCTCCATTCGCAATTTTTTTCCTAGCATTCCACCGGGGTGATTTCGGGCAAAATCCTCTGTCTTGAAATTGTTCAGCCATGCCAGGCAAATAGCCAGAGCATCCCCTATGGCGAGTTGGGCTACAGCGCTGCAAGTAGGGGCGAGATTGAGGGGATCCGCCTCACGGAGGATCGGTGTCCAAATGAAAAAATCAGCTTCCCGGTGCAGGAAGGAATTTTTAACAGAAGATATACCGACAATTTTATTGCCAAATCCTTGAATAATAGGTAGAATTATTTTAATTTCAGGGGTATGACCACTTTTGGACATACAGACTATAATGTCGCCCTTTTTGATGATCCCCAGATCCCCATGGACCGCATCACCTGCATGTAAAAAAGTGGCTTGCGTGCCAGTCGAATTGAAGGTTGCAACTATCTTTTGGCCGATTAATGCGCTTTTGCCCACACCGGTGACGATGATTTTTCCTGGCGTATTGTGCATCAGATGAACAATGTCTGTGAATTCATCGTTCAGGGTAGGAATCAACCGTTCAATGGTTTGCATTTCCATTTCCAGTGTTTCACTGGCAATGGATCGTATTTTAGTATTTGTATTCACATTAATCACTAAATAATTATACGGAAAATTTTGTATTTTAAATGACGAAAATCATTATTTTAGTATAATCGGAATTTTAGGCAAATGGATTCAATAACAGTTAGCAACGATAAAGCGGTACATCTTGCTCTGAAGGAGTACTTTGGTTTTGATCGGTTTAAGGGACAGCAGGAAGAGATTATCCGGAGTATCGTACAGGGTAATGATACCTTTGTGATCATGCCTACGGGGGGAGGGAAGTCATTGTGTTATCAATTACCGGCATTGATTCTGGAAGGCACAGCTATTGTGATCTCTCCGCTCATCGCTCTGATGAAAAATCAGGTCGATCTGTTGCGTGGATATAGCTCAGACGATAATATCGCGCATTTCCTCAATTCTTCGTTGAACAAATCCCAGATCCGCCAGGTCCTGGAAGATATTACTGAAGGTAAGACCAGGCTGTTGTATGTCGCTCCCGAAACCCTGACCAAAGAAGAATATCTGCATTTTTTCCAGAAAATTAATGTTTCGCTGGTGGCCGTGGATGAGGCGCATTGTATATCCGAATGGGGGCATGATTTCCGGCCGGAATATCGAAAAATCAAAACCATGGTGGATACCATCGGTGCAGATATTCCCATTGTCGCCCTGACTGCTACTGCAACCCCTAAGGTCCAAAGTGATATCATCCGCAATCTCAATTTGACGGATCACAATAAATTTATTTCATCGTTTAACCGGACGAACCTGTATTATGAGATCAGGCCGAAGATGGACAAACAGGCCACGATGAAAGAGATTATCCGGATCGTCAATGAAATGGGCCATCCTTCCGGCATCATCTATGTCCAAAACCGAAAAACTACCCAGATCCTCTCGGATACGCTAAATATGAATGGGATTAGTGCTGCACCTTACCACGCCGGACTGGATGCGAATACCCGTGCGCATACCCAGGATGCTTTTCTCAAGGAAGACATTAAGATTATCTGTGCCACTATTGCGTTTGGAATGGGTATTGATAAACCCGACGTCCGGTTTGTAATCCATTACGACATGCCCAAAAGCATTGAAAATTACTACCAGGAGACGGGTCGGGCAGGAAGGGATGGCCTGGAAGGCAGGTGCATCGCCTTTTATGAGCCCAAAGACATATTGAAGCTTGAAAAGTTTCTCCGGGATAAGTCCGTCGCCGAAAGAGAAATGGGCATGGTTTTCCTGGAAGAAGTCATGGATTATGCAGAAACAGCGGAATGTCGTCGGGCCTTCCTGTTAAATTATTTCGGAGAAACCTATCACGTGAACAAGTGCAATAAAATGTGCGATAATTGCCGATATCCCGTGGAAAAGGTTGATGTGACGGATTCCATGCGGCTCGGACTGGATGTGGTGAGGTCACTCAAAGAGAATTATACCGCAAAGATGCTTGTAACTTTTATGATGGGACAGGAAAATGAAACCCTGAAAAGTTTTCAACTCGATGCACATCGATGGTTCGGCGCGGGCACGGAACGAGGAACGGACTTCTGGAATACCATCTTCCGACAGGGCATTTTGAAAGGTTTTTTACGGAAGGACATTGAAACGTACGGTGTCATCAAGTTAACTGACAAAGGGCGGGAATTTATCAAAAATCCTACTACGATCAAACTGGGCATCAATAGGAGTTATGAGTCCATGGAGGAGGAGGAAATTGAACATCGTGGCGGTCATGGCGCCGGTGCCCTCGATTCGATATTGCATGACCAGCTTGTCGCTTTGCGCAATGATGAAGCCCGCAGATTGAATGTCCCCAAGTTTGTGATTTTCATGGACAGCTCGCTGGAGGACATGGCTACCCAGTATCCGCTGACCATGGAAGATATGGCCAATGTGTCTGGCGTGAGTATGGGGAAAGCCCGGAAATATGCGCAGCCATTTCTGGACCTGATACGGGATTATGTAGATGAGTATGACATCGAACGACCCGATGAAATGGTCATCAAGACGGTGGCGAATAAATCTAAAGCCAAGGTGTCCATTATCCAGGGTATTGACAAGCAACTGGATCTGGAAGATATTGCAGGAAATAACCGGATGACTCTGGACGAACTGATTGAAGAATTGGAAATGATCGTATATTCGGGCACCAGGTTAAACATCGATTACTACCTGGATGCCATCGTGGATGAATACGTAGTGGAAGAAATCTTTGATTATTATATGGAATCCGAATCCGATTCGGTGGAGGACGCTTATCTCGAGCTCAAAGATGACGATATCACCCTGCGGGAAATCCAGTTGGTTCGCCTGAAATTTTTATCGGAAGTCGCCAATTAACACTATGCCCAGAAAAAAAGTACTGATCATCAACGGACCCAATCTCAATCTGCTCGGGACACGGGAACCTGAAATATACGGAAAGACGTCATTTACAGATTATATGCTTCATCTGGAGAAGGTGGCCGCCGAGCGGGCGGACCTCGAGTATTTCCAGTCCAATTCGGAAGGTGGAATTATCGATGCCATACAAAAGCATAGCCCGCAAGTCAGTGGGATTATTATTAATGGAGGCGCTTATACCCATACTTCGGTAGCCATACGGGATGCCCTCGCCAATGTCCGGATTCCTAAGGTGGAAGTCCACATCAGTAATGTGCATAACCGGGAGGAATTCCGGCATTTTTCCTATTTCAGCGCCGTCTGCGACGGAGTGATTGTCGGACTCGGTCTGAAAGGGTATGATCTGGCTTTGCTTTATATTTTGGGCGTCGGGGAATAGACAATTAAGATTCCGGGTCCGGAAAGTAAATAATAAAATATTAAGGATAAGGTGGAGGTGAAAATTACAGAAGATGGGCGATTGGTGGTTTGCCCGGATTATCCATGGAATTTGCTTTGGATTTATTCTCGCTAAAGTCTTTGATGGTAATTTTCATGGACCGATTTCCCGGGGAATGTTATTCTCCAGTTCTTCTGCAGGAACGGTCATTCTAAGGTCCACTACCCGAAACCGGTATTTGGGGGTGGTGTATGGTCGGTCGATCCATTTGTGTAACAGCCAGGCGAGGCCAAAAATCACGGGGCCTGGTAAGAGTAAGCCGGGTTTCAATTTCAACTCGTAGATCGTACCGATGAGGCCGGCTGCTGTAGCCGATCCACCTAATGCATACAATGGATAAATGAACCACCGTCCTTTACGGTGATACCCGGCGTCCGGTTTCAGTTCCTCGATCTGATCCGCAAAAAATAATTCCGATTCGGTGATCACCAGTCCTTCTTCCGGTCGAAATCCGCGAATCTCCTCCGTGACAAAATAATCCCGGCCTTGCAATCGAAAGGAAATTTCCTGACCTATGGGGAATTTATGGGTTTTGGGGGAACCCAGTTTCTCCATCTGTAGGTAAATCTGGGTATAGCCAGCTGATGAGGCCAAAAATATGATGAGTCCCGGAAGCCACAAAGCCCGGTAAAACCTACTTATATAGTTCTGATATTTTTTTGAACATAATCTCCCCATGGAATTTTCAGTATTTAGATGCTCAGCCGATGCGTTTTTGCTTTTTTAATGCTGGTCCCGGTCCATCATGTTCAATCGCCATAATAACAATAGGGAAATTTTGAGCCTCTTTG
>CBFGVZ010000222.1:0-5640 GCA_965652315.1 uncultured Saprospiraceae bacterium
TAGCGTTTCTACTGTTTTATAATCCAGATTTCTGATACCTGCGCACCACGCTCGCCTTCCCCACAGGTCCAAGTGAATGTGACATGTCCATCCGCTACGGCTCCTTTTGGTACCTGAAATTCATAAATGGGCTGTAGTCCCGTCTGAATAAAATCATGTACCAACAGATCATCTGCCATCATTTTCATCCTGGATCGAAATCGCCCGGTGTAGGCTATTCGGATGGTATAAGAACCGTTGGGATCGAGATGGTCGTACCCGATCATCAGAGGTTGGTCATAAAGTGCTGTCACCTGATTCATCCATGCCATGGGTGAGGCTTGCCCGTCAAAACCTTTGGCCGTCACCTCATGAACCCATTCCACTCCGATCAATCCGATCCCAAAACTCACCCGTGGAGACAAAAGCCCTCCGGGGTCTTCTTCCTTATTTATCTTCGATTTAACTCTGGCCCAGCTTCGGAGTGAACCAAAGTTGTCATAGTATCCTCCGGGTCCGGGATTGGTCCGATTCAGTAATCGCTCAATTTCCATTATCCGCTCGGATTCATGTTCCAGCGCTGCAATGGATACAAATCGATCCATCAACCACATGACATCATTCAATGGCAAATCGATATTATCGATGAAATTCCCCCGTCCCGGGGCTGCTCCGTGTTTATCCACCGTCAATTGGGCTCCTATGCTGTGGTACAGGGAATCAGCCAGGGCGACACACCGGGTTTTCCACTCGATCGCTACCGGATTTTCCCATGCCTGCGCCAGCACTTCCCCGGCTGCTTCCATTGCACGAATAGAACCAACCTCTGCTCCGGAGGATAAAATATTTCGCGCTTTTTGTTCCAACTCAGTTTCATATATCAGACGACGATATTGGTAGGCATCAAAATACGCCCGGATCAACCCCATCTGAAAACGATAGTTTACCATAACATTGGGGTTGGCTTTTCTTTCGATATCCTGCCATTGCTGGAGGGTGCGCAACACCCCATCATTTGTCAATAATGGACCACGAATATTTTCTTCAAGGGACATTATCCCTCGTGCTATTTCCTCAGTAAGATCGGGACTGATAAAATACCGGACATACTCCCGTAGCGTTTCCATCACCTGAATTTCCGGATCCCAATCCTGGTCACTCCATATCATTTTGTTGACATCGTCGTTGGTGCCTTCGGAATAACTTATACTTCCCTGAGCCAGGTGATCTAATGTATTGTGGATGTGCTTTTGATCGGTCGGTCGGGGATTAATGCACTCCCGGCCCAGAGATATTGCATACGCCAAATCCCACTCCGGAACAGGATATTGGCTACTGAGGCTGTGCGTGATATCCGGATACCTTCGAATGGGGATATTGGGATTCACAAGTTTGCGTATCTCTTCGAGGGGCGTTTTCACCCACGGACCAAAAACGATGCCGCCCAACCAGCTATATTCCCGGTTGATATGGGTATAAAACGCATCAAACCATTCTTGTGTAGGTCTGAATACCTGCGGCGACACCCATATTTTAGCATTAGGATGGTACCGATGAAGAACCTCCGCCTCTTTCTTGAGAAAATCAAAAAGCACATCTGGTTCCAGATCGCCCGGATCACCCCCGGGCACAAAAAGGGCATCCAACCGAGGTAATGCCTTAAAAACTTCCGCCCGTTCTGACAATTCAAATGCCACGGAATCCGGATGCGTATAGTCCGAACCCAGATTGGGATACCACATCCAGACATCCATACCGTACTCGTCGCAAATCCTGGATTGTTCTACCATCATTTTACTGGCCGGGAGTTGCATATGGTCATTCGTAAAATCATCATCGGTGCGGGGTGGCATGATCTCAATACTATTGGCTCCGAATATCGCGAGGTCCCGGATGTAATTGTCAAACTGTTCTACGGACCAGGCATCATATGAATTGGTTTTGGGTCGATACCCTAACTGATGTCCGCGTATCGAATAAGCCGGGGAGGTTGAAATTTTGAAATCCCCCGGTACCAACAACTCATTTGCTCTCATTTCCATATTGCGCAGTAGTTTCCCCACTCCGTACAATACACCACGACCATCCGCTCCTGCAACAATCACCAGGTTGCTGGGACTACTGACCATCAATTTATACCCTTCTGCCTCCACATCAGGCATAGTTGAAATCAGCGAACTAATCGCTTGAGGCAGGTTTTGCAGATCCCTTTCCAGCCCAACGATAATCGCTGGGCTTTTCGAACCTGGCCATTCGCTCCGAACCGGGAGCTGGATGTGGCTTCGTTTTTCAATCTCTTCGGTTAGCACCTCCAGGGATTTGGACACCAGAGCATCATCGGTTTCCGGGGAAATAATTTCTGCGGTGCTCAAGTTCAGCATTTGGCAATACACACTTGAAGAAAAAAACAGGATAGTTGATAAAATAAGGGTTCGAGTAATTCCGGTGAAAGTCATATAGAAAATATTATAAGTGGAATAGGTATTTTAAATAATAATGTCTTCGGAAGACGCGGACAATCGATCCCCATTATATGCCCTGATTTGATCGATATCTTTCCGAAGGTGTTGCGAAAAAATAGCGATATCGGAACTATGGATTACAATATTCACTCCGGCTTCTATCCATTGGATTTGCCGATCGGGTGATTCTGAAAAATGAATCCCCACTGCGACGTTATGCGTCCTGCATTTTTCGATGATCATTTTCACTGCTTTTTCGAATACGGGATGATCATAATCTTCCGGTAATCCAAGGCTCACAGAAAGATCGTGCGGTCCGATAAAGACCGCATCGAGCCCGGGGACACTGAGGAGTTCATCGAGATTTTCCAATGCTTTTACGCTTTCAATGTTGATCACGCACAGATTTCCCCGGTTATATTCTTGCAGATAACGTTTAAGTTCCGGGTCTATACTTGCCGGATTTTCCAACACCACCTCCAACCGATACCCTTTCAATGGCCGGTACTTCAAGGCACCCACCATTATCTTTACCTGATCCGTTTTTTCAATATAAGGGGCTAAGACTCCTCCAGCTCCCGCATCGAGCATTTGGCAGGCCACTGTGGCATCTGGGGTCGGAATGCGTACGATGGGAAAGATTTCCAACGCGGAATACAATTGGCACAATGCAGCAATTTCCATCCGCTCCAGTGGAATATGCTCCGTATCAAGGAACACAAAATCCAGACCCGCATTCTTGATGGCCTTACCCCACAGCGGTGCCATGGAGCTCACGCAGGTACCATATACGATTTCACCAGCCTTTATTTTTGCAAAGAATTCCTGTTTCATATCGAAATGTTTTCAAGTTTAATCAGTGGCCGGTTCACCAATGACCTCCAGATATCTGCCCATCCAATAGGGCAATAGCCAAATATCCCCGGGGCTGTTTTCCCGTTGCCCATTATTATCCCCGTCCAGACGAAACCGGTTGGTATTGTGTTTGCTGATTTTTAATTCATCCGGCGGAAGGACCTCTTTGATGGTTTGGTTTCTGAAATTATCCGGAAGGACTTCGATGTCTTTTCTATCGCTGTTCTTCACCGTCCAGTCGATCATATCCAGTGGATATTGCTGAAGATACCAGATCGCTTTGTCAAAATCATAATCTTCATCGCCAACCAACGCCGTCATAATATTCCACAGTCCTTCCTTCTCGGGGCGTTCTGCCTCCCAATGGTCTACTATGGCCGCTTTGTACTGCGCTTTCAACTCATCATTGAACGCATACCGGTACAACCCCCAATATCCCAGATAATACATTTCATCATCCGAATGATTCCAGGCGCTGGAAAGCATTTTACTCCAGTCGTCGTCTCCTTCCGATGCCTGGCCTATTTCCGCCATTGGTCGCAGTAGATTTTCCAGGTAACCGTGCTCATTCATCAGTGTAAAAGCGGTCTCTTTGTAAATCTCCTTTTGGGTAAAATGATATGCGGATTGCAACATTGCGATGATATTGGAGCTATTGAGTTTACGATCTCCGATATTAGTCGGGAATCCGTTCACGTATTCCGGGTTCCACCGGCCCCAGGTCGTGGGCTTTCCATCGTAGTCCACCAGATATAAGTCATTGGCTACTATATGCTGCATCACCCCATCGAGCAAATCGATCGCCTGATCGCGGATCTCTTCTACATCAACCAGCTCCGCGATGACCCCAAAGACAAATACATGACCGATGGCTTCGTCACTGCTGGTGGTGGATTTCCATTCCCATTCCGGGTCTTCCGTTGCGCGCCAGGCTTTTTGGTTCACATTGTATCCTGACCTTTCAAACGAACGCGAGGGAAATCCGGAGTTCATGGGATTGATGGTGTACAACCGTTCCATGGCGTCCAAAGACTCGCGGATGTTTTGCAGCGCATCCTCAGATTTCGTCATCGCGTATCGGAATACCTCTGCTGCCAGGTACATGGAGGTCCACAGGCCATCGTTATCTGAATCCCGCAGACTTCCGGTCGTCAAATCACCGTCCGTCATACCCGTGACCATGGAATTGAAACCATTGCGGATATGGCGTTCACGAACTACCTTCTGGTAATAGTCCGCTTTCTCAGCCAGGGTCATTTTTTTGAAAAATATTCTGCCCAGTCCCTGATCGGTCAGGATCAGCACAGAACTTTCCGGACCCCGGGCGATATCCACAACATGGTCGGAAGGTATCCATCGTTTGGAAGCGTAGTAATCAAAGCTGCCATCCTCCTGCAAGAGCATGGCTCCGGCTGTGGAACCGAACCAGAGATCGCCATCGATATTCCGGATGGTGGTCAAATCGGTTCGGGGCATTTTTCGCTGAACCTCTCCGATCTTTCGTTTTGTTTTAATGTCGATTGTGAAATAGCCATCTCTGGTTCCAACGTACAGCTGGCCTTTTGCTATTTCAATACAGGTCACCGTGGCATTGTCCAGGACCCTGGTCAGTTTTTTCGTATCTGGTGAAAAAGTGTTAATGGATGCAGTTCCCAAAATCCAGAACAGGTTGGTGGCAGAATCGTATTTGATCTCACGAACTTCATCATTCTGCAGGGAACCCTTCCAAAGGATTTCTGAGTCCTGGAGCAGGCTTAGTTTTTGACCATCGGAGAGGAGAAAAGCGAAGTTCTTTCCCCCGCAAAATATCCGGGCTTCGGGCATGTTGTGGCGGGAATACAATTTGCCGGCCCAGGCATTGCTGAAAACGGCCTTATCGTCGAGATACACCAATTGGTTCTCGTAGGTTCCTATCGAAGCGATGTTTTTATCCGATGTAGGTCGGTATTGGACATCACGGACCAATGTGCCGGGGTAAAGAAATTGGCCGGCACGAAGTCTCAGCAGGCCTTGCGATGAGTGCAGTTGGATGTAGCCATTTCGGTCGGCTGCGACCTGATACAAGCGCAGAGCGGTATCTTCCTTTTCGTATTTTATGCTGTAATCCTGTATAAATGGCTTATCGGCGTATGGCTGTGCCTTCGGTAAATTTGATGTCTGTGCAGAGGCGACCATGCAGCTGGCCATCAGAATGGCGAACAATAATTGAGTCTTCATTTTCACGGTTTAGGTTAGCAGATATATTTGGTCAAATTAACAACACGATCTTAACATTACCCGACCATTTGTTGTCTAATCCCGATAGGATATTAACTTTATAATTCCCGTGTAAACCAAAAATGCG
>CBFGVZ010000223.1:0-5522 GCA_965652315.1 uncultured Saprospiraceae bacterium
TGAATTTGATATGATCACTTATAGGGAATCCCTGGAAGAAGCCGAGAAATACCAGAAAGGGCGGTTGTGATAGACCATTTATTCGCACGTAACATGCACGGCAATCTTCCATCCGCGCTCATCCAGCGCAAGCTACCATATCCCCCTCATGCAACAACCTCATTATCAATGATATAAAAACTACTTTTCTAGATGTATGGCTCGGCAATTCATCCTCCCCGCCAGGCATGCGCACCGACTTACCGATCCGAGTTCTGACGTTGAATCGGTAAACCTGCTTGTGCGTTGGCCTTGCGCATGGGTTGCCGAGTCAAAAACCAACCACCAAAGGGATTTATCATGATTTTCTTAATGCGGCTTTCCTCCATCATTAAAATTAACCAAGATGATTAAAAGCCGCCTGGAGGCAGATACTTACCGATCCCTAAGCTCATATGGGATGTCTTGGTTTACCACTTTCCGTTCGAAAAAAAGCTCAGGCAAAATAATTTTTATTTCCCCGTCACTGGAGTCATTCTCCCAGTGTACTATAAAATTCACATTGGCCCTTGTCAAGTGGTAGTTTTGACGCTTTCGTTCTTCGATCTGTTCCACAAATTGACGGGAGAATTTCAAAACCGGTTGCCTGTTGCTATTCAGACATCCATTATCGTATAAGATCAGTTCGTCCCCACTTACCAATTGCGAAATCGCTTCCTGCCTGTAGGAAAAGTAATCCAGCCAGATATCCTTATGCGTCAGATGCATGACCAATTCAGAGGGTAGAGAATATGAGACCCTGTCTGACTTTCTCACCAGATTTTCTGCCAATATCTGATCCAGGAAGCTGGAATTCAGATGAATGGTCAGGTTGTGTTTGGCCCTGGTCATGGCCACGTAAAGCAGTCGCCGATCGGCATCAGTTGAAGGATTGAAATTTTCAAGCAGCAGGTAAACCTGATCAAATTCCCGCCCTTTGGCCTTGTGCATGGTCGATACGAGAATGCACTCACCACTGGCATTGATGAAATCCTCTAATCTGGATTCCCGGATAAACACCTCCAGATCGGATTTGTATTTTTGTCTTGGGTTAGTAGCTTCAAAATCATTTATGATGTTGTGCAATAACTCCAGTTTGGTACTTTTGAGGAAATGGTTGTTCAAATCCCGTTGTGCCTCCTCCCATACTCTTTCGCTGATTGTATATACATCATCGTGCAAATTGACCCGGCTCAGAAAGTACCGGACTTCAGCCAGGTCGTACAGATTGAATTTGTCATTTGCCTGAATCAACCGGGCTTGCACCCCGTTTTTTACAAGCAGACTTGTGATCTGCAAAGCTTCCTCATTGGTTCTCGTCAACACCCCTGTGGTTCCGGTCAGGTCTGAGGCGAGTATGTCATTCACCACAGGCACAATGAGGTTTTCACTATAATGGCGGACCAGTGTTATTTTTCCGAAATCGGTTTGATGTGCCATGATGGGCGTGTCCTTCATTCGGTGTTGGATCTTTTTAGCTATTTGATTGGTAAAAGCCACCAGGTTGGCTTTACTCCGATAGTTTTCCACCAACTCATACGTGGTGGAATGATTGTCCCGGATAAATTGTTCCAGGTATTTCGAACTGGAGCCCCGGAATTCATAGATATTCTGGTCATCGTCTCCTACTGCGATCACGCGCATTTCCGTATTCTGGTCCATTAATACTCTGATCAGACCATATTCGTCTTTATCCATGTCCTGAGCCTCATCGATCACCAGGACTGTTTTTGTCATTCGACTGACTTCGACTTCTTTTCTCTTGATTTTCTCAATCGTTATTTTTATGATCTCGTCCGATTTTTCCAAAGTGCCGACCTTACCCGACAAGTCAAAACAATAGGAATGGAAGGTTTTGATCTCAATGAAGTTGGCCGCATTCCCGATGAGGTGGATCAATCGTTTTTTGAATTCTGTAGCAGCAGCTCTTGAGAAGGTTAGCATGAGCAACTGGTCGTGCTTCACATCCTCCATCAACAGCAGGGACGCCAATTTGTGGACCAATACCCTTGTTTTGCCGCTACCCGGGCCAGCGGCCACAGCGATATACTTCGATTCGTTATCGTTGATTATTTTCAATTGTGTGGGGGAAAGCTCGCCGAAGAGTTGTCTGAATTTCCGAGGCGTCATCTTTAGTTGTAAGTGATTCGCGTTACTACCCGGAAAATATTTTCTGAGAAAGGAACCGTAATTCAGTTGGAAATAATCTTCGACAAACTGCAACGCCTCCTGATAATCGATCAGCATTTTTTTGGCGTATTCCCCGACGATGTGAATTTGCTGTACCTTGCTTTCGTAAAATTGGTTGAGCTTACTATAGTCCTCCTTCGTATAACGCTTGTAATTGTCCTCCTCCAGTCGTTCTATAGTCAATCGGTTGTAGATCACGAGAAAACCGCCTTCTATTTTGATCGCTTCTATTCTGGACAAATAGAAAAGGGTGTCCTCGATATCGTCAATTGAAATCTGCTCTTTGAAGAGTAAGCCCTGCGATTCGAATTCCGATTTTAGTTCGAGGACAGAAAATTCAACCAGTATTTCGGTCTTTTCGGCTTCCTCTTTCGAAATGTTACTGTAAAGAAATTCCACAATAAACCTGGCCAGGATATGGCGCTTTTCCAATTTTTCCCGGAGTAAATCTTCCGGTTGGAGGCGAAGTGTAGCGATGTGATTTTTCGAACCTGGCAGAGATTTTCTTTTGATCCAATTTTTGATGGCCCAAAAATTGATGATCGTTTTGATCCTGGTGATATTTATATCCTGCAGTCCCTGAGCTTCGGCCTCCTGATTGAGTTCTTTAAGGTCAATTACCTTTTCCCGATCCTCAAAATACGAAATCAGGAAGTTCTCGATCCTGCTGTACACTTCCACGATATGAAGCGAGCGGTTTTTATTCCGGACTTTCTGGATGAAGGCGGTCAGGTCTTTGGCATCGGCCAGAATGTTTTCCTCTCGCAGGAGATTTACAATATTGATCACCTCTTCCCGTAAGATACCGAGATGATCGCTGATATAGTCCACTCGGGATTCGGCGGATTCGGTGTCCGAAGACTTTCTGCTTTTGCTTGAAAAAAGCTTTTTGATAATCCGGATCGCCTGAATTTTTTGTTTTTCCTCAAATCTCGGGGAAGCATTGATCCTGTCGATGGCTTCCTGGGCGTTGCGGGTCAGAATGCTGTTAGCGAATATCCTGGGTATATTCTGTCCGCGTCTGAGGTAGCCGGCATCTTCCAATGCTGCGATAGCAGTGGTGACCCGGGTCTCGATTTCCATTACGTTGTCGTCCCAACCGGCTTTTCTGGCGATTTCAAGAGCGGAGTTGGAAACCGTAGAACGAAACCGCGTAATACCTTTGATGGCTTTCCACACTTGCTGGATCTCCCCGATGGTGAGTTTTGTCTGATTCAGGAGGATAAAATGCTTACTCAGGTCCTCCTCATCATACAGCACGTAGCAGTCTGCGACGATATTCTCATCGCGCCCAGCCCTGCCGGCTTCCTGGATGTAGTTTTCCAGAGAATCAGATATTTCGTAATGAACCACCAGGCCGACGTCTTTCTTGTCCACGCCCATGCCAAATGCGGAGGTCGCCACGATAATCGGTATTTTGCCGGAGATGAAATCGTCCTGATTGGCAGATTTTTCTTTGCTGTCCATCTTTCCATGGTAAGGTCTGGCGGGGAATCCGTCCCGGGTCAGCCGGTCTGCCAGTTTGAAGGCCTGTCTCGTTCTGGAAACATACACAATGGTGGGGCATTGCTTATGATCGATCAGATCCCGAAGGGCCTGATACTTATCTTCTTCGGTCCCTTTTTCGAAAACCTTATACTGCAGATTGGTCCGGGCTGCCCGGGAGGTGAACAATTCCAGTTCGACGTCGAGCTTTTCCCTGAAATAATCCCGGATGTCTTCGATCACTTTTTGCTTTGCGGTAGCCGTGAAGCACGAAACCGGAATGCCTTCTGCCATTTGTTTCTTTTCCTGAATCTTCCGGATAAAGTCCCCGATATACATATAATCCACCCTAAAATCCTGTCCCCAGGAGGAAAAACAATGCGCTTCATCGATGACAAAGCGAACTACATTCCGACCCAGGATCAATCGTTCAATGGTTCGCGAACGCAACGATTCGGGTGAAATATAGAGTATGGAAGCGGAACCATCTTCCACGCGCTCAAAGGATTTGGCCCGTTCGATGGGATCAAGCAATCCATTTATGGTCACAGCATCGGTAATGCCGGCTTTTTCCAGGTTATCCACCTGATCTTTCATCAGGGATTGCAGGGGTGAAATTACAACGGTCAATCCTCTGACGCTTTCAACGCTCATGAGCGCCGGAGTCTGAAAGGTGATGGATTTACCGCCTCCGGTGGGGAAGACGGTCAGTATGGATTTGTCGTTCACGGCGGCCAGGACGGCTTTCTCCTGTAAAGGCTCTCCACCGAATGTTCGGAAGGAGTCAAATCCGAAAAATCGTTTCAATCCCCTGTGAATGTCCAGCGACCGGTTGCAATATTCGCAACCCGACAGGCAGGGTTTGTTTCGCAGGAGCAGCATGATTCGCTCAACATCGGGATAATTTTTCAGTACCCAGCGCGGTGTAATAGAATGAATATTCCTGTTCACCTTGAAGGAATGTATCAGGGATAAACAGTAAGCCAGTTCGACCGGAAATGCAGAGATTATATTGGTCAGGTTAGTATGTTTACAGATTTCGCTTGGAAAGGTATCGCGAATAACCATTTCAGGATACAACGGCGAACTGGTAAAGTTTACGTATCGGAAAAAGGCCCGGAATTCCTCTTGGTCCTTCAGCAGCGAATAGAATATTTGCCGGAGATCCTCGTCCAGCTCGATGAATGCAGCTACTTCGTCGTGAAACAAGTCTTTCACTTTGATGGAATCGTTCAGGGGATTGTTGGTTTCTTCGGTTTGTAGTTTATCGTCTTTGACCAGGGCGTGATATGGTTTGGCAGGGAACAGCAGCGGAGAGAGATACAAGGTGTCAATGATGTGTGCCGGATGGACACCTGCATCGGTTAAGGCATGGCCAATATACTTTAAGTCGTGCCGGAAAATGTTGTGGCCGCATATGAAATCTGTACCCTTTAGAAAATCAACGAACTCAGCCACCGAAGTCTTGTGAAATGTGGTGCCGCTATCCTTCACACCACCCAAGTCAAGAATTCTGGCGCTTCCGGGCTCAATTTCGGTATCGATGAATGTTATTGAGTTCATGGTTTAATGGCTGAATATAGCCATTAAGAAGGTGAATTTTCAGCAAAATCAGGAATTAGTAGAGATATTTCATAGGAGTCTATTCTTACAATCCTGATTTATTATGGCAGCAGATTTAAAAAATTTGACAATAATTTGATGTTTCATTGTTTATGTTTCAATGATGGGAGTCAGTATGTAGCCTTACCCAAAGTGCTCCCACGGTAAAGTTAAATAATTGAAATTACTAAGCCTGGTTTCAGACACATATCGTAGGGATCGGTAAG
>CBFGVZ010000224.1:0-5439 GCA_965652315.1 uncultured Saprospiraceae bacterium
TTTCCGGCGGTATTATAAAAAGTACGCACAGGAAGCAGCCCGTGCCCATCTGGATTATGAAGTATTACTGAATCTGATGGAGCGTTTTGATTTGCTCCGATCCAGATGTCTTCCACCTACTTAGTCCATCATCAGCATTCAAAAGTTAACCTGTGATAAATGAAATAACTTTCTTTCTTTTCTTTGCCTTTTCAGGCTAATAATTCTATCTTTGCCCCAGATTTTAAAAAGCACCATTTTAAGATGCTTATGAACCATCATACGAGCCTGAAATTTAGTCTGTTATTATTGGTTTTTGCGTTCCTTTCGGGTCCCGTATCGGGGTTTTCGCAAGAGGATCACATTGGTTCACATGCAGAGGAGGCGGCCTCCTCTGAAGGTTATGATCCGACCAATACCACCCTACATCACATTTCCGATCAAAATGTATATTCACTGGGATTTGCGCAGTTGCCACTTCCGGTAATCGTTTACTCTAAAACCGATGGCTGGAATATGTTTTCCAGCGGGCAGTTTGGAATCGGACACCATGGGAACGGGCACTATGCCAAAGACCGGTACGTCCTCGTTGAAGGGATCATCAGACGGGTAGCTGATGCGGATTTTCCGATGGGTCGGGTGGAATTGTCCGGAGATCATCCATACGAGCTGAAAATGGAAACCACGGATGATGGAGCAGAAAAAGAAGTAGCCTATCTTCACCACGATGGAGAGACATATCAACTGGAAAACAAATCTACTCTGGACGGGGGACTGCTCGGGGGAGGATTAACCTCTTTCTTTGATTTTTCGATTACTAAAAACGTGGTGACCATGGTGGTCGTCATGTTACTATTGCTATGGCTGTTTATAAAAGCCGCAAAAAGATATAAAACCAACCCACTTCAGGCACCAAAAGGGATTCAATCTGTATTGGAGCCTATATTCATTTTTATTCGGGATGAAGTTGCGAAGCCATTTCTCGGAGGCAGTTATCTCAAGTATCTGCCTTTTCTGATGAGCTTGTTCTTTCTGATCCTGACCCTGAATTTTATTGGACAGATACCCTTTATAGGCAATCCCAATGTTACCGGAAACCTGACCTTTACGTTGGTACTGGCTCTGATTACCTTTGTGGTCACCAATGTAAGTGGTAAAAAGCCATACTGGCAGCATACATTTTGGATGCCAGGTGTACCGGTGTTTGTCAAGCCGATCCTGACCATCGTGGAATTTGTTGGTTTGTTTTTGAAGCCGATCGTACTGACCCTTCGTCTCGCAGCCAACATCACTGCTGGTCATGTGATGATCGTCATATTTGTGAGTCTGTTATTTATTTTCAATAATGCCGGGGAAAGCCTGAGTGGCTCAGTTCCTGGCCTTTTGTTGTCGACCTTGTTGACCATGTTTATGATGGCTCTTGAGATTCTGGTGGCACTTGTTCAGGCGTTTGTATTTACGATACTGGCGGCCTCTTATATAGGAGCAGCGATTGAGGAAGCACATTGAGGTAGTGTGGTATAGGTGGACAAAAATTTGGATTTAATCATTATATATAAATATTTAAATTATGACAGGATCAATTGCAGCAATAGGAGCGGGACTCGCTGTTATCGGTGCCGGACTTGGAATCGGCTGGATTGGTAGCAAAGCGATGGAATCTATTGCAAGGCAGCCTGAGGCAGTGAACGACATTCGGTCAAACATGATTTTGATGGCCGCCCTCGTAGAAGGGGTAGCTCTGATCGCGATCGTATTGTCCATCTTCCTGACCTAATAGGTATTGTAAATTGAACGAGGTAGTTCATACTGCGATTGGCAGATGAACTACCTTTATTTAGAAAAAAGTTAATCTCACGATATGTTTGTTTTAGCCGAATTTAACGTGTTGCGACCAGAGCCGGGTTTGTTTTTCTGGACGCTGTTGTTTTTCCTGGTGTTCTGGTTTTTGATAGGCAAGTTTGCATTCAAACCCATCGCCAATGCATTGGTCAAACGTGAAAACCATATCCAGGATGCCTTGTTGGATGCCAGCAAAGCCAAGGAGGAGCTCCGCCGGATACAGGAGGAAAATACCCGGATGATGGATGAGGCGAGAGCACAAAGGGCACAACTCCTGAAGGAAGCCAAAAACCAGAGCAACAAAATGGTGGAGGAAGCAAAGCACAACGCCTCCGAAGAAGCCAGAAAGATCCTGGCACAGGCCAACGTGGAAATCGAAAATCAGAAGAAGGCAGCTCTACACGACGTGAAAAACCAAATCACAAGCCTGGCACTGGAAGTTTCGGAACGCGTACTTCAGAAACAACTTTCCGATGACCAGGAACAGGTCCGACTGGTCCAGGATCTGGTGGACGATATTCATTTATCATAACGAAGTAAGTCATGGCATCATCAGCACGCGTAGCAGAACGATATTCCCGTTCCCTTTTGGATCTGGCCATCGGGACAGACAAGGTGGACCGGGTATACAACGATATGAAGATATTCCGGGAATCCCTGGCTTCATCGGATCTGGTGAACCTGTTGATGAATCCCACGATCCGGGGATCCAGGAAAAGCACTATCCTTCAGAGGATTTTTGGTAATTCCTGGGATCCACTGACGCTGAAATTTATCGAAGTTGTAACGCGCAAAGGCAGGGAAGATGTATTACCTGATATGGCCAATACCTTCTTCGAACAATACAATGAATACAAGGGCATCACCAATGTAATCGTGACTTCGGCCCGACCATTGGGAGAAGAAGCCCTTCAAAGTATCCGGGAAAAATTACTCGATTCGGGTACTACCAAAGCCAATATCCAAATCGAAACGCGGGTGAATCCCGATCTGATCGGTGGATTTATACTGGAATACAACAACAATCAATACGACGCTTCCGTCCGTGGAAAGCTCAACGCACTAAAGAACAAACTGGTTAATTAATATTTCAAAGAAGACACTAAAAATAGATGATATGGTTGGCATTAAACCGGATGAAATATCCGCAATAATCAAACAAGAGCTTTCTGGAGCAAAGACCGATGCTGAATTACAGGAAGTGGGAACGGTCCTTTCAGTAGGGGACGGAATCGCCCGGATTTACGGACTGAATAGTGTACAGGCCGGTGAACTGGTGGAATTTGAATCTGGTACGCAGGCGATCGCGCTGAACCTGGAAGAGGATAACGTAGGGGTGGTATTGCTTGGAGCAGGTGATGATATCATCGAAGGATCGAATGTGAAGCGGACTGGATTGATTGCCTCCATCAATGTGGGAGAAGGCCTGCTCGGCCGGGTGATCAACCCGCTGGGTGAACCTATCGACGGTAAAGGCCCTGTGACTGGGTCATCTTACTCGATGCCGCTGGAGCGGAAAGCACCTGGGGTCATTTTCCGGCAGCCCGTCACAGAACCACTGCAGACGGGTATCAAGGCCGTTGACTCCATGATTCCGATCGGTCGTGGTCAGCGGGAGCTCATTATCGGTGACCGGGGAACGGGTAAGACCGCCATCGCTGTCGATACCATTCTCAATCAGAAAGAATTTTATGACCGGGGTGAACCGGTTTATTGTATATACGTGGCTTCAGGCCAGAAGTCATCTACCGTGGCTCAGGTTGCCAAAGTACTGGAGGAAAAAGGTGCCCTGGCTTATACCGTGATCGTAAGTGCGTCTGCAGCTGATCCGGCACCGATGCAATTTTATGCCCCTTTTGCAGGAGCAGCGATTGGGGAATTTTTCCGTGATACGGGTCGCCCCGCACTGATTGTCTATGATGATTTGTCCAAACAGGCCGTAGCTTACCGGGAAGTATCCCTGCTGCTGCGACGGCCTCCCGGACGTGAGGCTTATCCGGGTGACGTATTTTACCTGCACTCCCGGTTACTGGAACGTGCTGCCAAGGTAATTGACAACGATGATATCGCCCGGAATATGAATGACCTGCCACCTTCCCTGGTGGAAGCAGGGCTGGTGAAAGGGGGTGGATCGTTGACTGCTTTACCCATCATTGAAACTCAGGCAGGTGACGTGTCAGCATATATTCCGACCAACGTGATCTCGATCACCGACGGCCAGATTTTCCTCGAAACCAATCTGTTCAATTCCGGTATCAAACCCGCCATCAACGTGGGTATTTCGGTATCCCGTGTGGGTGGTTCTGCACAGATCAAGTCCATGAAAAAAGTGTCTGGTACACTGAAACTGGATCAGGCTCAGTTCCGGGAACTCGAAGCTTTCGCCAAGTTTGGTTCGGATCTTGATCCTGCTACTCAGTCCGTATTGGATAAAGGGGCGCGAAACGTGGAAATCCTGAAGCAGGATCAGTATTCACCGGTTCCTGTAGGAGAGCAGGTAGCTATCATTTATCTGGGAACCAATAATTTACTTCGCCGGGTACCTATCAACAAAGTACAGGACTTTGAAGAGGAATTTTTATCACAAATGCGAAGTAGCCAGCCGGAAATACTCGAAAACTTCCGGAACGGAAAATTGAATGAGGAAGATCTGGAGAAAGTGCGCCAACTGGCTGCTGATATCGAGAAGATATTTGTGTGATTAAAACCGAAGGGTAAATAAGAAGTTATGGGAGCAAATCTTAAAGAAGTACGGGAACGGATTGGTTCTGTTATCAATACGCAGAAAAGTACGAGGGCGATGAAAATGGTGTCGGCTTCCAAACTGCGAAGGGCTCAGGATGCCATCACTCGTCTGCGTCCGTACTCCGATAAGCTGGACCACATCATGCGCAATATTTTATCCAACCTGGGTGGTGATGTGGAGAATAATTTCAGCAGTACCGAAGATCCAGAGAAAATCCTGATCGTGATTATTACCTCCAGCCGCGGACTGGCCGGTGCCTTCAATTCCAATCTGATCAAGCAGGCTGTTCAACTTATACAGCAAAAATATTCCGAACATGCGGCTAAAAACCAGGTGGAA
The DNA here is from genome assembly GCA_965652315.1 of uncultured Saprospiraceae bacterium. Taxonomy (GTDB): domain Bacteria; phylum Bacteroidota; class Bacteroidia; order Chitinophagales; family Saprospiraceae; genus Membranihabitans. The sequence continues at coordinate 4,907 of CBFGVZ010000224.1, forward strand.
ATTCTGGCGATTGGGAAAAAAGGAAGCGATTACTTCAAGAAACATTACCCAGCCATCCCATTGAATACCGAGTATGTAAATCTTTTTGATGACCTGAATTATCAGAATTTGATGCGAGTGTCGCAGGAATTGATGGATCGGTTCCTGGCTAAGGAAGTGGACCGGATCGAAGTGGTATACAGCCAGTTCAAAAATGCAGCCGTCCAGGTTCCTTCTGCTGCCCGGTTTCTTCCCGTTCGGAAAATATCAGGCATCGGGGGCAGTCAGAACCATTCTGCCGATACTTTCAGGGCCGATTATATTTTCGAACCGGACCAACAGTCCGTCCTGGAACAACTGATCCCATCCATACTACATATCAAGTTTCAGAAGTACATTCTGGATACACACGCTGCGGAACACGGCGCCCGGATGACCGCTATGGATCAGGCTACCGAGAATGCAAATGACCTCCTCCGTGAACTACGTATCAGCTTCAACAAAGCCCGCCAGGAAGCCATCACCAATGAAATCTCAGAGATCGTCGGTGGGGT
>CBFGVZ010000225.1:0-5375 GCA_965652315.1 uncultured Saprospiraceae bacterium
ATATTTACACCGGACATGGAAGGGTCGGTCCGGCCTGCGTCTGAATCGGGTACAGTTTTATTTGATTTTATTGAATCCACCTTAAAGTCCAATATTGATAAGTTAGGAAATCATGCAGCCGGTACCCGCGATGCGTATTATGGCCGGATAGATCAGGCAACAGCGGCTGCTATGTTGGTTCGGCTCTATCTGAATGCAATAGCCACCATTGGTGTTGAGAAATTCGATCAGTGCAAAACCGAATGCGAAAAAATATTAAACGGTGAGTATGGAGTATATACCCTGGATGATAAATGGCAGGCAACCTGGGCGTACAACAATGATGTGTCGAAGGCTATTATCTGGGCTTTCCCAGGTGAAATCAATTGGTTGCGCCGCACAACTATGCCCTGTAATAATCATTATCAGACCAGGTATTTTTTTAGATCGGAGTACGGTGGTTCCTGTAATGGTCCGCATTTGCAGCCATCACAGACGACTGATGGCCGGTTTTTCGAGGATATTTATGAACAAGGATCTCCATATCAGCGATATTTTGACGGTGATGAACGACGCGTACCCATGTTTATCAATGATGATGGGAGCCGACATGGCATGTTTTTGATTGGAACTCAAAGCATGCCTGGAAAAGATTGGAGTGGCTCTCCCGCATATGCTTTCACATCGGAAGAATGGAAATTTTCTTCCAATCAGGATACCTTATACCATGTAGATCGTGTAGGTCGGTTTTCCGAGATTGTTTCAAAATGGAAAGCCAATGGGGATTCCCGGTATAACCAAATGGTCGAGTCGCACAACTTTGAATACGTGCTTAAAAATGCTACAGTGGAAGAGCTTAAAACCATAGCTACGGATCTCAATGACCCAGGTCAGGGGATTACCAAGGGAGAGGAGAATACCGGATTCCGATTGAATAAATATCCTATTTATCCTGATGTTTTTGAAGAAGGAGGCGGAAATTGGAACAGCGATTTCGTGGCGGTCAGAATTACGGATATCTATTATGCCCTGGCAGAATGTGAATTGAGAGCAGGCAATACTATGCGGGCTGCAGAATTACTCGATGAGGTCAGAATCAAATATTTTACGCAGATGGGAGCAGATGAAGCTGCAACCAGAGCCAAAAAATTTGCAAACGGGGAAATTGATGACATCCGAGAACCTCCTCATAGTTGGTATACGGCCATCACGGAAACCGGAAATGTTTCTGAATACTGGAATAAAGCAAGTTACGTTCAAAATCCTGAACTGCTGGACATGAATGAATTGCTTCGGGAGTTGGGCAGGGAGTACATCGGTGAAGGATTCCGCCGAATGCAACTCCGCCGGTTTGATCAGTTTACCAAAGGTCGATGGTGGAATAAACACGTAGATACGGATACCAAAAATGAAGTATTCCCTATCCCTCTGAGGGCTTTGAATACGAATGATAATCTGGTTCAGAACCCGGGATATGAAGGGGAATAATAAATCTTCTTTTTAGCTGTAAAAATTGGCTCGTAGTCTAAGTTTGACCTGTTCCCTGGTATGTGGCACGAAGTTTCTTACATTTTGATTCTGCTCATTTTCGATTTGAAAGAAAGTTAAGTTTTAGCAGTAAACGAAATAAGGGCATTACAGAATTTCAACAATTAAGGAAGGAAAAAAAAAGCCCGGGTGTGGTTCCTGATGAACACTACCCGGGCTTAAAAGCAGAGATAGGAAAATATTGATTTTTTTTATTTCGATGATTCAGCCCCTACCAATTGTGGTTCATTTGAGATACTTACACCAATCCCATCACCCCATGATGCGGATTTCATATGTTTCCATCTGGTGCTGATAAACCATACCAGGGGAAATAATCCTCCAACTGTAAATAACGATCCGCCGAGGATTCTAAGCCAGGTCATCGTTTGGAATGCAGTTCCTGCCAGAAATTCCTGGGAGCGTGCGAACCAGAGCCCTTCCTGCATGGCAGCCATCAACTGATGGATTCCTGCTGGAAACAGATCCAGAATCACCATTAAAAGTAACCCAATATTGATCGACCAGAATGAAATGCGGACTAGTCTGGGTTTCCAGCTATGAGGTGTGGTAAGTAACCGTGTGCAAAACAATACCGCCGCAATCGAAAGATTGCCGTACACACCCATCAATGCGGCATGGCCGTGATTAACGGTAAGATAGGTACCGTGTTCATAGTAATTCATTATGGGTAAATTGATCATCAACCCGAATACACCGGCTCCAAAAAAGTTCCAGAAATTAACACCGATCAGAAATAGAAATACTCCCGGCATCGCAAACAGCGACGAACGACCATTCCCGTGGGTTTTTCCATTGAGATTGTTGGGCATATTCCGAAATCTCCAGGCCTCCAGGGTTAGTAAAATAAGTGGGACGACCTGTAGGGTGGAGAAAACGCTCCCGATGGCCAGCGTCCCCACCGGCTTGGCATTCCAGTAGAAATTATGTGAAATGCCCAGTAATCCTGATCCCAAAAATAGCAGGGTAGCGAGGAAGACGATATTGGTGACACTTTTCCGGTTGACCAGCCCCATTAGTACCATCAGATATCCAACAACTATAGTGGTAAACACTTCAAAGAACGCTTCGACCCACATGTGGATGACCATCCACCGCCAGAAATCTGCGATTACAAAATTGGTCCTGGGGGTCGCCACAAATCCGGAGACCAAAAGGATCAGAATGGAGGCTACGGCATAGAATAACCAGTTGGGTAAGGCCCATGGTCTTCCGCGCCGAAGTGCAGGCTTTACCCCCCGGTAAATCGTGACTGCCCACAAGGCAAAAATGCCGAGTAACATATATTGGTAAAGGCGGCCCAATTCTACGAATTCCCAACCCTGATGCCCCAACCAACGGGATAAAGACCCGAGTAATCCTTTGGGACCCATAAAAATCCCCAAAAATGATCCGGCCACCATGACAAAAAACAGCCAGAAAAGGGTGTTGATGTACCGAACCTGACCCGGTATCTCCCTTTTAGTCAGGAAAGGTAATATAAAACAGGATGCTCCTACCCAACAAGCTGTAATCCAGTACAAGGATAATTGGAGGTGCCAGCTGCGGGCAATGGTGACGGGAATAGCTGCTTGCAGATCAACGCCAAAGAAGCGTGTGAATCCCACAAAATCGTGGACTGTGAGAACCCCTGCCAGAATTTGGATGAGAAAAAGCAGGATGGCCACGTAGAAAAATTTGAACGTAGCCCGTTGTGACAGGGTAGGTTTATAACTCAAAAGTCTTTTCTCGGTCATCATCTCGTCCGTACTACGGGAATAGTATTCATCCGATAATTTGTCAAATTGACCAAAATAATACAACACAAGTCCCAGCCCGATGATCAGTCCAAGGATTCCGATAAAACTCCACAACATGGTTGCCGATGTAGCTGTGTTTCCGGCCTGAGCATCGTACGGCCAGTTGTGGGTGTAGCTATAATCTTTTCCTGGCCGTTCCACCCCGCATACCCAACCACCCCAGTAGAAAAACCGGGCTATCTGTTTAATTTCTGTCGGATCGGTGATGTAACCGGCAGGCTTGAATGCTTCCGTGAAATCAGGATCCGTAAACATGCGCAGGTAGAAGTTCTCTACAGCAGATATTCCACTTTTCTGGGCGGCGGAGAGCGTGACCGTATTTTGGTCCTCGTCGTAGCGATTGTGTTTGATTTCCTGCTGTACCTGATCCCGGATGCCTTTTAGGTAGATCTCCTGGTCATTAGCACTTAAACGCTGTCCGGATATTTTTTCATGGTAAAATGCCTCCATGGCAACCGCTGTCTCGTGGAGAGCCTGAGCGGTAAAATCAGGACCGCGCAATGCCCCATCTCCGAAAAAACTCCCGTATTCCATCAGGGCGTATTTGTGGAAAAGCTCCTGTCCATTCAGGATGTCCTGTTGGGAGATGACCGTCTGACCATTCTCGGACACAAAATCGGGGATGGGCGGGGCTTTGTCATAAGTTTCAAAGCCGATAAATGTAACTCCCGCCAGGCTGATTATGAAAATCAACATCATCGGTAGCCACCAGTTTTTACTGACCATCAGATAATTGAGAAAATTTCGATTAGTTTTCATGGGTTAGAATTTTGGTAATGGATATTTTTCGCGATAAATCTGTTTCTTACTGGTGGAATCAACCCTGCCCGCAGTGCCATTGAGTAGCAGGCATTCAAGTCGTCGTGATCGTGGACTTCCCCAATTTTTGGTGTGATGTATACGTATTGCAGTTGTTATACTACCCCTCAAATCGGGCCTAGTTTTTCAATGATTCCTGTTTCCATGGTGCATTGTTTATGGGTTGGGTATAATTAAAAAACCCGATTGGGTGGGAACGGATGATATCGTCCATCCCAACCAGCTTATGTTCAGTTCTCAATATTAATTCTTTCAATTTGAGCATATCATCTGTTATAAATGACAGTACCTGGTCCATCAGTGAAACCGGATAAATTGCCTGTAATGGAAATAGAGACAACCCCAGGAGGCTGGCAGTGATTTTCTCTTCCTCAAGCTCATATACCAACCGATGAATTACTTCCACAGGAAGAAAGGGCGTATCAGAACCCAGCAGAAGAACATAGTCCTTTTCGGAATAGTAAAATGAGGTGAGTAGAGCTCCCATCGGACCTTTATCCGGGATGACATCGGTCATTGACTCAAATCCTGACAATGCGTACGCCGGGGCATTTGCAATGATTTTGTACGCCAATTGATTGCTCTCCAGCATATCGGTGAGATAGCTAATCATGGGTTTTTCCTCCAGACCCAAAATGGCCCAATCCTGACTCATGCTGGAATTTTCACCTCCAGTGGTAATGAAAATATCGATATGTTCTAAATCTATCATGATATTTAAAATTTGAAAGAAACAATGACGAGCAACTTTCCGGATATATTTGGCAACCAAATTGATCTCCAACGGTCTGGGATAAATTTCATCAATTCCCCGTGCTGACCTTTAAGGTATTTTGATCTCGGAATAGGGGTGCCCTGGATATCCATATAAACTGACTTTATTGATTGAATTAATTATAAAATCAAATTGATTGAGTGTACTGCATCAAATTAAATAAAGGATAAATGTACAGGGTAGAAGAGGGACAAAGAAAGGATTGTGAATTTAAAAGTGTAAAAATATACGTTTTCGTACTTTTTCCCGGAAATGAAAGTCGGATAAGCGATTGGGGTAAGGGATCAACCTCTTATAAATTGGATTTATTGAAATTAAGCTTTGAAAGGGTAGGTAGAGTCGCTCGAAGTTGGTTGTTTTCATTCTTTTGATCTGGTGGTATAGGAAAACTTTTCTTTTAACCTCATATTCGCAAGTCTGCCTGATCAATAACCTACTGCCACTAAAGAAGATTT
>CBFGVZ010000226.1:0-5320 GCA_965652315.1 uncultured Saprospiraceae bacterium
CGTAATTTTGGAGTCATTGATCACTGAATCGAAACGGCCATCCTGGTAACGACTGATACCAAATCTTGTCTGGATATAAAAATCGCTGCCGGATGCCTGAACGTCCTCAATAATGGTGGCTTCACGACCCGTGGTGGTTGAGCCATCGCGGATCATCGCAAATTCCTGGCCACCCGTCAGCAGGATGTCCCCTTCCGTATTAATCGCTATGTGCGTGAATTTTCCGGATTCCAGGTCGCCGAAGGGATTCCCTGCATGAGTGTTGGACAGATAATGATCCGGGTAAAGATAGTACAACTCCCCACTTTCGGCCTGAAGAGAAATATCGATTGGAATTTTATCCTGTAAGGGTCGGTACTGACGGTTGGGAACCAGTTCTCCTGCCAGTAAAATAAAGAACCCATCATCGGTCAACACATACACATTATCATCCCGATCGATGATAAGTTTATCACCGGACTGTGCCTTCCCGTCACGAAATTCAAACTTTTGAGACGTAAGCTGCATATAGGTTGTATCCGGAAAAGACTGTGCGCAAAGTCCCACTCCGGACCATAGGATGACTGCGATTATACTTTTGAATTTAGCCAACATTCCTCATAATTTCATAATTCCTGCAATGACTATACTACAGGTCTTTTACAACTGATCAAAATTGCGATCTAATCGGCAGACATTTTAATCCTAATCTTACCAATCCTTATACTATATTGACGTGACTCAGAAATATGTCCGGGGTTTCAGAAGGGAAATATTGGATGCAAATCAAAAATAATTTTTTTGGAGACCCGGGGATGATAAATTGCTCAATTACTGGACAATACTATATTGATTCTCAAAATAATACAACCATCCAGACTGTACGTGGTGAACCATTCGGGATAAACAATTCATCGATTCAGCCACGCAGTCGCTTTTACTTTGAATCACTATCACCTGAGTCATCCCTACGTCAACCATTGATCAAACCAATCAAAAGCATCTGCCTGCATTTCCTTATCAAATTTATGTCCTCCGGGATAAAACCGGCAGGAAATGGCTTCAGGAGCGCCGGCTTTGGTATAATTCTCCTCCAGAAACCGAGCCGCTCTTTTCATTTCCGGTAGGGTGTATAAATTGTCCTCATTGTTGCTTTGTACCAGGGTAGGTAATGGCATTCTGAGCGTTAATATTTCCGAAAAATCAAGAAATTGCGGGAGGATAGGGACATAAGTCATCCAGGTATGTGTATAGGATTTATGCAACATAAAATCATCCCAGGTGGACATAAAACCCACCGAAACCGCACATTTGATCCTATGGTCCAGACCACTCAGAAAATCGGTCCTTAGGCCCCCACCAGACAATCCACCACATCCCAGCCTTTCTTCATCCACCTCTTCCCTTGCTGCCAGCACCGACAGAGCGATCTGATCTTCCTGCAGGAACATACCCGGCCAGGTAGTCCCTCCGCTAAATAATGATTTGGCCATCACATGTTCATGGCTTCCAGCCCAGCTATTATATGCCTGGATATGGTCGGGATTTTCGGGATCGTCATCGGTATGTCCCGCTGTTCGGGCGTATCCCCAGGGAATTTCCAACATTTCCGAAAACCGGACCCTTCGGCTTCCAAAAGTAAAAACATCGTGGACCAGTACCACATATCCTCTTTTCGCTAATTCATTGGCCCAGGGGATACCTTCGTAAGACAAGGCCTGATGATCCACCACCGTGGGATGCATCTCATCACTGGTCCGGGTAATTTTACGTAAACCCAGGTATTTATTGCCACCGTGATCATGTAAACCCAGTATTCCCGGTAAAGGTCCTGTAGCCCCTGCTGGTTTCAATAAAACAGCTTTAGTCGGATGACCATAGGGTAATGCCCATTCCATTTCTTCAATATCCAGACCGTCATACTGGTACCTGGCAGTGATCTTTGGTTCCGGATTGACCTTCAGATTGGGTCGTGCGATACAGCTTTCCACTACAGGCATCACCTGGTTTTTCCATTCGATCACATCCGAATATTGTTCATGACGGAATGAAAGATCACCCGGATCCTGACGCATTTGGGCCAGCCAGGGGCCATATGGGCCAATGATGCTTTTAGGTCCGGACAGATCCATGGCTGAAATTTTATCTTTCATATCGATATTGTTAGCGAAATAGGACATCGAGGTCAATCCGCGGGGCAACAACGCTCCGCCAGTTAGCAGCGCTGAAGTTTTGCAAAATTGTCGCCTGGATTCATTTCCGGATGACGTATTGGAAGCATTCGATGTATTTTTCATAATGGTCTGGTTGGGTATTGAATATACAATGATTATCGATTTATTGACCACAAAGGCGCTAAGAATCCACACTTTTTGATTTCAATTACTAATTTGTGTTCTACCAGGAGATCATCCGGTATCTGCAACGCACACTCATCGCTATGGTTCGCCCATCAGGCATTGCGTACTCTGTGGATTATAATCTAAAAACTGCGATTCTTAATGCGAGTCCCGCGTCACCTGACTCCCCGAGCTCCCTTGCAAAAAATCCAAATCCATACCTTGATCAGCCTGCTGTACATGATCCAAAAACATTTTCACATACCCTCTGTCCGTCACGGCTGGTAAAGGTTTCCACAATTTTCTCCGCCGATCAAGCTCTTCATCACTGACATCGAGATGCAACCTCCTGTTCTCCACATCCACATCGATCCAGTCACCTTCCTGCACCAGAGCCAAAACGCCCCCCACCGCTGATTCAGGTGACACGTGAAGGAAGGTGGTCCCAAATGCAGTTCCGCTCATACGGCCATCAGAAATTCGGACCATGTCGGTGACACCTTGTTTTAGTAATTTAGCCGGAAGCTGCATATTGCCTACCTCCGGCATACCCGGATAGCCTTTTGGTCCGACATTTTTCAAAACCAGTATGTGATCTTTGGTCACCTCAAGGTCGGGATCATTGATCCGGGAGTGGTAATCTTCAATCGTTTCAAAAACCACAGCCTGACCGCGGTGCTTCATCAGGTGTGGGCTGGCGGCTGAAGGTTTGATCACCGCACCGTCTCTGCATAGATTCCCATAGACGACAGCGGTGCCGGCATGATCCTGAAAAGGTTCGTCCAGGGTCGCAATGACCCTGGAATCATAGATCTTTGCCATGTTGTTATTTTCCTCTACGGTTTTGCCACTTACTGTCATGACGGAGGTGTGAAGATGAGGGAACAACTGGCGGATTACTGCCGGCAATCCACCTGCGTAATAAAAATCTTCCATAAAATATTCACCCGAAGGTTCCAGGTTAGCGAGTAAAGGTATGTCGCGGCCCAGTATGTCAAAATCTCTCAGCGTCAGTGGTACCCCCACCCTTCCGGCGATGGCCATCAGGTGGATCATAAAATTGGTGGAACCACCGATGGCCGCATTGATCTTAATGGCGTTCTCGAACAACTCCCGTGTGAGGATATCAGTAGGTTTCACATCCTCCCTGACCATATCGACGATCCGGCGCCCCGAAAGCTGTGCCAGAACCTTTCGCTGGGAATCTGCCGCTGGTATAGCAGCATTCTCTGGCAAAGTTATACCCAACGCTTCTACCATGCAGGCCATCGTGGACGCGGTTCCCATTACAGCGCAATGACCCCGGCTGCGGCACATAGCTCCTTCGATCAGGCGAAATTCTTCATCGGTCAGGAGTCCCGCCTGATTTTCACCATCAAACCGCCATAGATGGGAAGTGCCTACACTTCGCCCACGATGCCGCCCTGTCAGCATAGGACCCCCCGATACGGCTATTGTGGGAATATTCACACTACAGCTACCCATGATGCTGGCGGGAGTGGTCTTATCACAACCTACCAGTAATACTACCCCATCCAGGGGATTGGCACGGATAGATTCTTCCACTGTCATACTCATCAGATTGCGATAGAGCATCGCAGTGGGCTTGATGAGGGTCTCGCCGAGGGACATGACTGGAAATTCCACCGGGAATCCTCCCGCCTCGATAATTCCCTTTCGAACCGATTCGGCAAGTTCCCGGAAATGAGCGTTGCAGGGTGTCAGCTCTGACCAGGTGTTGCAGATTCCGATCACGGGTTTTCCATTGAATTCATCATCGGGAATGCCCTGGTTCTTCATCCAGGCCCTGTAAATAAATCCGTCCTTGCCTTTGCGGGCAAACCAATTTTCACTTCTGAGTTTCAATTTTTATATTTTCCGGGTTGAACATTTATCTCAATATCGGGAAAAGATATAAAATAAACTGGGATTTCACCAAAGACAATTTGTATCTATGCCAGAATTCACACCCCATTTCACCTGGAAATGATAATTTGGGGCTTTTTACAATACCTTATTTTATGTTATATGTCTGAATTCAAGGGTAAAATCGCAATCGTAACCGGGGCTGGTCTGGGTATCGGAAAAGAAATCGCCAGACAGTTGGCAGCACAAGGATGTCACCTCATAGTCAATGATCTGAATCCGGAATCGCTTAAAGAAATGACAGTGGAATTGGATAGGACCAATCGCCGGAATGGTTCACGGTGTATCGGGATTGCCGGAGATGCCGGAGATATCGACGTGATTGACCGGATGATCCACTGCGCCCTCACGGAGTTTCAAAAGATCGATATGGTCGTAGCTAATGCGGGAATCACAACATTCGGTGACTTCCTCCAATACAAGCCGGAAGATTTTGAAAAATTAATCCACCTCAATCTCCAGGGCAGTTTTTTCCTTTGCCAAAAAGCAGCCCGGTCTATGATTGAAGCAAAGGTTAGTGGCCGGATTCTTTTTATGTCTTCCGTCACAGGCCACCAGGCTCATCAGGGATTGACCGCTTATGGGATGACCAAATCGGCCCTGCAGGCACTGGCCAAATTCACGGCCGTAGAACTGGCGGGCCACGGGATTACCGTCAATGCGATCTCTCCCGGTGCCACAATCACAGAGCGAACAATCCAGGATCCGGATTATATCGCGGAATGGGAGCGCATTACCCCTACAGCCAGGGTGACGCGGGTGGAGGATATCGCACACACAGCCTTGTTTCTGCTCAGCGATAAAAGTGGCCAGATCACCGGACAAACGATCATCGTAGATGGAGGCTGGACTTCTACCAGTCCGCAGCCCAAATAATATAAATTTATGCTTATGCACATTTGGTATGTGTTTAGCGCTCTATTACGAGGAGTGCCATTGCACCCAATAAAGGAAATCTGTAAGAAACTTTTTTCATATTTTAGTCTAGCTCATATTCCTAAGAAATGCATATGATGCAGTTTTAATAGGGGTTATGTAGTTGCTATGGTCTGGAATTTCTAAGGCGGGGCATCAAG
>CBFGVZ010000227.1:0-5257 GCA_965652315.1 uncultured Saprospiraceae bacterium
ATCATCTTGAACACCTTCGGCGTTCTTAATCATGCTGTTGGTTACTCAATCCTTACGGCCATCTTTGCGACAATCTGTTTTACGGATTATTCCCTGATAATCAATATTTATGGGTAAGGTCAGGATGTCTGAATTTAATTTTCACACAGCTTGTGAAAGGCCCCGGAGACAAAATACCCATCCCATCGGAATTTACCTCATGCCATATTAACTTGAAAAATAGTATCTTACCCAGGAGAAAATCGTCCGGATTACTTGGTCAAAAACTGCGAATAATAATGATAGGATTTTTGATGGTTCTTTCCACTCTGCTGATCGTCATCAGTATTCTTCCGTTCTTTCAAAACCCACATTGGGTAATTAGAGTGGCCGAATTTGTCAAGCAGCAACTCCTGGTTCTACAGGTTATTGTCGTAGGGGTGACGTTCCTGTATATTGACGAGCATCCGTTTCTATGGTATTTTCAGATTGCACAGATTCTGCTGATAGGTTACCATATCTGGCTACTGGCTCCGTACACCCGATATTGGCCGAGAGCCAGGACCGGCAATACACTCCAATCCTCCCGGGTAGTCAAAATGATCTTTTGTAACATTTATCAATTTAACACAGAGTATGATCGTTTCATTCAACTCATAGAAAACGAAAAGCCCGATTTGTTCCTTACCATGGAAAGCAATGGGGACTGGGAAAAGGCCATGAGAAAACTCGAAAAAAATTATCCCGGATACGAAAAAGTCACCATGGAAAACACCTACGGGATGCATTTTTACACTCGGATGAAGGTACACAAAACCCAGACTCATTATTTCGTATCCGATGACATTCCCAGCATTGAGGCAGAGTTGGAAACCGACGATTGTCACCGATTTATTTTCTTTGGGGTGCACCCCCCACCGCCCAGTCCCACAGAAGAAGAAAACTCCAAAGAAAGGGATGGTGATATTCTTTCTGTAGCCAGGCAAGTGAAAGATTATTCTCTACCGACTATTATAGCCGGGGATTTCAACAATGTAGCCTGGGCCAGATCATCCCGGCTTTTCCGAAAAATGAGTGGCCTGCTGGATGCCAGAATCGGACACAAAATGTTGTCCTCATTTCACGCTAAATATTTGTTTTTCAGATTCCCGCTGGACTTATTGTTTCACAGTACCGATATTGTAGTGGACAAATTGTTCAGATATCCATCGATAGGTTCGGATCATTTTCCAATTGGCTGCAGCTTTCACATTTGTAAAAAGGCCAGCATGGCAGATGAGGAAGTTGAAGAATTGAATGAGGATGAAAAAGAGGAAGCCGAAGAAATGATAGTAGCGGGACAGGAAGAAGAAAGTGACAACAGAGGTTAGAATACAGATTTTTCATACGAAGAACAAAGACCAGCCCCAGATTTCGGCCTGTGGAATATATAGTCCCCACAGACTGTAATGATTTCCTACAAACTGTAATAATCTATTCACCAATTCGCTTCAGGACCCGGGCTGTGGACGCGGGAATCGTCCCCTGATACGCCCCTTCCCCGAGGATCCAGTCCTCATTGGTCAGGATCTCATGGTATTTACCTCCTCGCGGAAGATGTACTTCAAACTCCTGCTCTGATCCTGCAAAATTCAACATCACCAGAATCTCTCCGTCTTCGCCCTCTACGAATCGGCGATAAAACACAACTTTGATTTCGGCATCCGCCATCAAGACTTCTACATGGCCGGCCCACAATGCCTTTTCTTCCCGCCGAAGCCAAATCAGCCGTTTGTAACATTCAAATAGCCACTGAACTCCTTCGTCCTGGAATGCTTCTCCCCAGTCCGGGCGATGGCCGTCTTCCATCGTGGAATCTTTGGGTATGGCCGTAGCAACCTCCTGACCGTATAAAATCATCGGAATACCAGGTGTGGTAAACAATAAGGCGGCTCCCAGCACGGATTTATTCAAAGCTACAGCAGCGGTATCTTCATTTTGCTGAGCTTCATAAATGATGCGCTCCCAGTCATGACTTTCGGTATAGTTGATGACGGAATGGGGACTGGGATATCCATTGGATGCTGGATCCAGAAGCTGGAGGATCAAATCCATATCGCCATAAGCATATCCTTGATGTTCTTGTTCCGAAAGTTGGGCGAGTGCAATATGGTGCCAGGATTTATGCCAGGCAGCGTCGATTTCAGTTTTCCCGATCAGGGTCGGATCTTCAGGGACGTGTTCCACTATCAGGTGGGCATGGGGCTTGATATTTCGCGCATCCCAGGCGATGTATGATACCCCGTTTTCTCCGTCGTAACCGATATTCCCGGTAGCATCGTATCGAAATCCATCGATGTGGCAGTCTTCGAGCCAATACTGCTGGATGCTGTGGATGTAGCCCTTCACAGCATCCGATTGCTGATCCAGATTCGGAAAACCCCATGGATTTTCTTTCCCATCAAAAAATGGATTTTCGTCCGGACCATAAAGCTGGGTAAAGGGATGTTCACCAGCTACATGATTGAATACGATATCCAGGATCACGCCGATTCCATGACCATGTGCGGCGTTGACCAAATTTTTAAAGTCATTTAAACTACCGTAACTCTTTTCAGGAGCCATCGTAAAAGCGGGGTTGTATCCCCACGAAAAATCTCCGGGAAACTCGAAAATCGGCATCAATTCAAGCACATTGACACCCAGGTCCTTCAAATAACCTAGCTGGTGGGCCATGGCATTAAAAGTACCTTCATCCGTAAAATCCCCCACGTGGGCTTCGTAAATGATCCGGGCTTCGGTATCCGGCATCCGGAAATTCTCATCTGTCCATTGAAAGGGGTCTTCACCACATCGGATCAGCCCCTGGGGACCATATTCGTTCCAATCTACTTCCCTGGCGTATGGATCGCAGATATATATTTCGCGGTCTATTACGTATTTGTACCTGTGCTCCCCTTTTTCCACCCGGACTTCACACCACCATATCCCATCTTCTTCACCTTTCATGGGACTGGCTTCCTGGTCCCAGTCATTAAAATCACCGACCACGGACACACTGTGCTTACCGGGGGCCCATAATGCAAATCGGATCAACCCGGGCTCAATTTCCTGGGAACCCTGCCGGATTTCTTCCGGAACTGTACAATCCTGGTGACTCATTTTTCAGTCTTTTAAGTAACGTCAAATTTTTGCCCGGTTATTCCATACGCACCCTTATTCATGTCGAATGACCCGGAATTTTATTCAAAGATAACGGTCGATTTTCAAGCGTTCAGAGATGAAACGACATTTGGAGCCGAAAATGAGATGTCAGTGGTGCACCTTTTTTCTGATCCTTCGTATGACCCACATTTTTAAAAAGAATTTCACGGAAAAACCATATCTTTCTCCAGGTTACCTGATAATATTAAATCACATGGTTAAATCATTAAAAGCCAACACGCATGAACCAATTAAAAGACAAAGTGGCCATAGTGACCGGATCTGCATCTGGGATTGGCCGGGAAACAGCGCTGATTTTTGCTAAGGAGGGAGCGAAAGTGACCGTCAGTGATATAAACGAAGAAAAGGGGAAAAGCGTAGTGGAAGAAATCAAACAGAATGGGGGGCAGGCCATATTTGTCCGCGCCAACACCGCCAGTGCGGAAGACAATCAGCGTTTGGTGAAGGAAACCGTCCGGGCATTTTCAGCGCTTCACATAGCGGTAAACAATGCAGGTGTAGGTGCGGAGTTCCGCAAAGTGGGAGACATCGATATAGAGGACTGGCAGCGCGTCATCGACATCAATCTCACTGGCGTTTTCTATGGTATGAAGTACCAGATTCCCGCCATGATTCAATCCAATAGCGGTAGCATAATCAACATTGCTTCCATTCTGGGCCAGGCGGCATTTGCCGGTTCTGCTGCCTATGTAGCCGCCAAACACGGCGTAGTAGGACTGACCAAAACCGGTGCACTCGATTACGCCCTCGATCGTATCCGGGTCAATGCCATCGGTCCGGGCTTCGTATATTCCGGGCTGGTAAATGAAGAGACTATGGGTAAAGAAGCTATTCAGGCGCTTGAACAAAAGCATGCCATGCACCGGCTTGGAGAAGCACGCGAGGTGGCTGCCCTCTGCCTGTTTCTGGCATCGGACAAAGCCTCTTTCATCACTGGTTCCTATTACCCGGTGGATGGAGGGTATCTGGCTATGTAATCGGTGAATCCTGGTGAGGAAGGTCTTTCAATTTGGAAGTGGCGACCAGTATTTTCAGAAAATTTCAGTAAATTGCTGAGATAATTTTACGAACTGTGATGGATCTCTATCTCATTACTGATCTGATTCGGCAGTGGTGGCATAGTCGCAGACTTCAGGACCGGATGCATCATGATCTCCCGGAACATTTCAGAGAAGACTGGTCGGCTTTACCCTGGGGCCGGCATGGGCTATTCTATGGTGTATTGGTACCGGTAATCATTCACTACACTCTGATCCGTATGCACGAAATCACGGTGACATCAAATCTCCGAAAGGTGATTTCGGCCCAGGCCCTGGTAACAGGCCTGTTTGACGACCTTTTTGACCGGCTTCACCTCTCCCCTGTCCGACTTCGGCAATTGATTGAAACCCCGGATTACATCATTTCCTCAGACTATATAGAAGAGCATTTATGCCAGTATCTTTATCGCGACATTATAGAACATTTTACCGGAAATCCCAAAGCTTTGGAGAACAGTGTACACGGTATCATCAAGGCGCAGCAACGTTCATTCCGACAGCGGAGCCCGGATATCACAACAGAAGAAATCCACCAGATTACTCGTGAAAAGGGAGGGCAGGCCGTGCTGTTTTACCGGAGTTGCATCGACCGCCAGATAACAGAGGCAGAATCCGATTTTCTGCTGAACCTGGGGGAATTGTTCCAGATGACCAATGATCTCAATGATGCTGAAAGGGACCGCGACGCCGGTGAAATCACCCTTATAACAGCTGGACTGAATCTGTCAGAAATACGCACTCTGTTCGAAGACCAGATCACCCGTACGTGCAATTCCATGGAAACATTCCGTCAACAGAGTGGAAATGCAAATGACCCCGGGTTGTTTTCCCGGGTCAATATCCTGCTGGCCCGATGCCTGGTCACACTGGACCGATACCAATACCTCCACAGTCCAGATCAGCCTTTTGACATCAGAAATATTCCAAAGGAAAAGAGAGTGTCCGGTTTAAAACTTCCGGGTGAGTTGAGAAGTTGGAACCAGCATTATCAAAAGCTCAGTAATACATAAAGTTGTGTCCGAGTAGAGCGGTTC
>CBFGVZ010000228.1:0-5182 GCA_965652315.1 uncultured Saprospiraceae bacterium
ATTTATAAACTTCGAACCACAAAACCGATACGGAGGCGATCAAAGTGACTTCCAATAACTGCTGAACGCTTAACCCCCTCACATGAAAAAATTGAGCTATCGCTGGTGTATAAAGAATTAGGATAAGAAATACGGAAGTCACCCCGATGACCAAAGGAAACAACCGGTTTTTGTATTTGAAAGTTTCCACCACACTATATATGAACGATCGGTTGACCAGGCTCAGGAGGATATTGGAAACCACCAGTGTGGTAAAAACCATAGCCCGGGTAGTGACCTCATCGCCGCCACGCTGCACCGTCAATTGGTACGCAAATAATACACCGGCCGTAATCATTAAACCCTGAAATATACTGATGCTCAATTCATTCCAGTTCAAAAAGGTATCCGTCATTTTCCGGGGTTTTTGAACCATGGTGTTCTTCTCCATCGGTTCATTTTCATAAACGATCGAGCAGGTCGGTCCCATAATCAATTCGAGAAAAATGACGTGCACCGGCGTAAAAATATGAGGATAAATCCAACCCAAAAATAACGGCAAGGAAACGGTCAGGATGATGGGGATATGAATCGAAATTATATATTGAATTGCTTTTTTAATATTGGCATAAATCCGACGACCTGCCGCTATCCCAACCACCAATTTTCCCAAATCATCGTCCGTAATGATCAGGGATGCTGCTGCTTTTGCAATTTCGGTTCCTTTCGTGCCCATAGCCACCCCGATATGGGAAGCTTTGAGTGCTGGTGCGTCATTGACCCCATCTCCGACCATCGCAACGACTTCACCATCACGTTTAAACGCATTCACGATGGCCAGTTTAGCCTCTGGAAACATGCGGGTAAACAGGGTATTATTTCTGGACAATTCAACCATTTCTTCCTCATCGTGGTGAATAATCTCACCTCCATTAATCGCAGGTTTGTCATTGGGGATGCCGGCTTGTCGCGCGATGGCATATGTAGTATCCGGATTATCCCCGGTGATCACTTTAATTTTGATTCCCGCATCATAAATCCGTTGAAACACCGATTGTATGCCTTTTTTGGGAGGATCATAAAAGACCGTGAATCCTAAAAATTCAAATTCAAATTTTTCCTGATTATCCGGGAACTCATTTTTTGAAAATTCACTCCGGGCAACACCGAGCAAGCGATAGCCCTGTTTCGCAAAATCCCGAATTAGCTTCCGAAGTTTTTCCCTCTGGTTTTCCTCCAGATTGGACACCTGGATAATTGCTTCCGGGGCTCCTTTGGCTGCAATTATCCGCTCGCCAGCTTGATTTTCAAAAATATGGGTCATCATGGGCGGTGTTCCTTCCAACGGGTATTCGTGGATCATTTGAAAATCATTTCGACGATCGTTGGGCTGCGTTTCCTGATAGACCCGGTGTATGGTCTGTTCCATCGGATTGAAAGGAACGGGTTCGCTACTCCACATGGAATAAGAAATCAACTGCCCCAGATGAGGATTTTTGTATTCTTCCTTGTGGTAAATTCGATCAGAAGAAAAGTCATAAAGAGCTTCCAATTTCATGGAATTCTCGGTTATGGTTCCGGTTTTGTCCGCACAGATAACGGTCGTACTACCCAGCGTCTCCACCACGCTACTGCGTTTGATAATCACCCCCTCCTGCATTAATTTCCAGGCGCCCAATGCCATAAATGTCGTAAATGCCACCGGGATTTCCTCTGGCAAAATGGACATCGCCAACGTCAGACCCACCAAAAGACTGTCGATCAACGATCCGGACTGCACGTAACTATACCCCCATACCAGTAAGAACACGATAATGCCAATGATGGCCATCCATTTCACGAACTGTCCGATTTGCTTTTGCAACGGTGATCGTTCATCATGGATTTCCTGCACGGACTCTCCAATTTGCCCCAACTTGGTCTCGCGACCTATTTTTTCTACCTGAAAAATAGCCAGTCCCGAGACCACCAGAGTTCCGCTAAACACCTTTCGGTCCTCCGTATCCTGACTTTTAAAAACCGCAAAACTTTCACCGGTCAACGAGGATTCATCCACCGAAAAATCATTGCTATGAACGATTGTTCCATCCGCATTGATCATTTTCCCTTCTTCAATAACACACAAATCACCAACGGCAATTTCGTGGGTTGGTATTTGCCTCATAGTGGACTCTCGAATGACATAACTATATGGCTCGTTGAGTTTTTTCAACTCTTCCAAAGCTTTTTTGCTCCGGTTGTCCTGATAAAACGAAATAGCGGATACGGCAATAATGGCCCCAAACATAAATATAGCTTCAGCGTAATCACCTACTATCAGATAAATACCGGCCGCAGCAATAAGAAGAATCAACATCGGATCCTTCAAAATATCCAGCAACAAAAGATACCAGATATTTCTTTTACCGTCGGAGGTAATATTGAAACCATGCTTCTCCCGGGAAGCTTCTACTTCCGACTCGGTTAAGCCTTTGAGATGAGGGGGTATGTTAAATTGCATTGTGCGTGGCAGGGTATTGAAATCATACTAAAATAGGTGTCTGGAGAATACATGAGTGTGGGACTTATCGGCACCCAATATATTTACGAAAGATAGTCAATTTAAACCTGATAGTATCTCCTTTTCTATCCTCCTCACGTAATACAGAAATCATCCAAACAGCAAATTCTCTATCAAACGAGCGGAAAGTCCGACTAGGACTCACCCAATGACGCATAAAAAAAAAAGCCTCTTCCATGTTTTATGTGGAAGAGGCCGTATTATCCGGGAGAAATTTAGTGGTGACCGCCGTGAGCCAATGCGTGTTCGATAGCTTCAAGGGTATGCGTATAATCGACGTAAGCTTCCACATATGCCCGCCCTTCAGCGGTAGAACGATCTTTCAATTTACTCAACTCTGCCACCTTTTCATATTTAGCCGAAACAACGGACTGAATATGTTGTCCCAAATCGGAGAGAAGCGGTTGGACCTCGAGATTTTCGATCGAACGATCTGCCATCCGAATGATTGGTGTCACGGACCCTGCCGGTTTCAATCCGGTAAAAGGAGCGCCCTCTGTCTCCCGGTGCAACCGGACCAGTGTTTCCAGAAAATGGGTTTCGACAATTTCATAGATTTCGGAATCTCCATCCTTCAGCCCTACCGTCTTGGCAAACAGGCTTTTGATCTCCGCTTCCTGATCGGCTGAAATCCATTTCAGCACATACGCTACATTTTCAAGTTCCAGGGCTTTATATGCATCCTGAATCACCGGACCATCATAGGAGTCACAATGAGCATAGGAATGTGTTCCCAATCCGAAGATTAAAAAACCGAGGAAAAAGCTAATCTGCATAATTTTTTTTCGAAATTTTTTGACCGTTTTCATGTCTGTATATTTTAGTTATTTAATGGTATAAAGATAATTCAGTGTCCAGGTACCATTCCAGGATAAAAAGCGCCAAAAATGGTACATATGTCGGATTTTAAAACTCACCGACCGGTAAATTCCGGCGTTCATTTGTCCTTAGTTTTTCTTTTAACCGACTCCAACTCTTTCGCAATCCAAAATATTTATTTGGAAAATAAACGAGACGAATCGCATTGACGATAACTACGATCACGCTGATCTCGTGAATCAGCATACCGGAAGCCAGGTGGATATGGTTCATCAACACCCCCACCAACAGAAATACGACGGTAATCAAAGCGATAGCTGTGTTTTGTTTCATATTGCGAACAGTGGCTTTGGCAAGCTGTATAGCATACGGCAACTTATCCAGGTTATCGGACATCAGTATGACATCTGCGGTTTGCATCGTAACGTCCGTGGCGGTACCTCCCATCGCAATCCCCACATCTGCAGTAGCAATAGAAGGCGCATCATTAATGCCATCCCCTACCATAGCCACCTTATGCCCCGATTTTTTAAACCCTTTGATCCGGTTCACTTTTTCATCGGGCAATAGTTCTGCAGAGAATTCATCTACTCCAAGCTTATCCGCCACCTGGCGGGCAACCGCCTCGTTGTCACCAGTAAGCATAATTTGACGTTCGATCCCATTCTCCCTCAACTGATGAACCGCTGTGGATGCCTCAGATCGAACCCGATCGGCAATTGAAATGATGCCCCGGACTTCTCCATCCACCGCAACCAAAACCGGAGTCGTTCCTTTTTTCTGCTGACGATGCATATAGGTACGGACTTCTTCATCGATCGATAGTTCTGATTTTGTAGCTCCGGAAAGATTTCCAATATATACCTGCGCTGATTCCAACTTTGTCCGCATTCCATGTCCCTTTAAAATTTCCACTTCGGAGGGTTTGCGATCCAGTTCCAATCCAAGTTCGCCCGCTTCTTCCACTATCGCTTTACCGAGGGGATGTTCCGAAGCCATTTCTACTTCTGCAGCCAATTTGAGCACCTCCTCGATTCCCGGTCCAAACGTCTTTATATCTGTCACCATAGGTTTCCCCTGCGTTAGCGTACCGGTTTTATCAAAAACCACAGTATCAACCTTCGCCAGATTTTCCATTTTGTCCCCACCCTTGAATAGTATCCCGTTTTTCGCTCCATTTCCTATGCCTGCCACGATAGAAACCGGCACTGAAATGACCAGGGCGCCCGGGCATGCGATTACCAAAAAGGTAAGAGCCAGGTGGGTGTTTTGGGTAAACAGCCCTACCAATATCGACAGGATCAGAATGGCAGGCGTATAATAAGCTGCGAATCGTTCCATAAATTTTTGCGTGGGAGCCTTCGTTTCCTGAGCTTCCTCGACCAATTCAATGATTTTGGAAAAGGTTGTATCACCTCCCACTTTTTCAGCCAAAATCTCCAAATAACCGTCATCTGAAACCGTACTGCTGAACACCTGATCCCCCTTCCTTTTCAATACCGGGACTGATTCGCCCGTAATCGCCGATTCATTAATGAAGGAACGGCCCGTCAAAACCTGACCATCCACGGGAATTCGAGCCCCCGGTTGAACGATTACATGATCACCAACCTTCACTTCATCAACTGGAACCGTGATTCGATTTCCATCCTTCAAAATGGTGGCCTCAAGCGGGGCCATATCCATCAGGGACTTCAGAGCCGACCGGGTTTTATTTAACGTCCGTCCTTCCAGATAATCGCCAAATAAAAACAAGAATGAAACCACGGCCGCTTCGGTATATTCTCCGATAATCAGGGCGCCGACCACTGCAATAGTAACCAA
>CBFGVZ010000229.1:0-5152 GCA_965652315.1 uncultured Saprospiraceae bacterium
GTTCGGAATTTTATCCACGAAATAAGGAAAAGAACGGATTTATTTTGGGTGTTTTCGGGATTCTGCCTCGTAATATTCCAAACGACCAATCATCACTTTAACAATTTGTGGCCAGGAAGAAATGGAAAACCTCCGCAAGGTTGAAAAGCGGGTTGACGAAAATTGTGCAGCAAGAACAACATACTTCACACTCTTGAAGGGTAGTTTTTATCCATATTATCATCTAAAGCCTTACTCAGGTATTTACCATGCGCTGTTTCGATTCTTCGATTTGATAATCCCCACGAAATCGGTAGAAATACCCCTTGAGGAACTTAACATCCGATATACCTCCTTTCAAACGTCTGACCCCGGTGGGTGATATCTTTGAGGTGTCATTTTCCCGATTTCATATGGTTGAGAGAAAACCTTTTCTTTTTCGGGACGAAATAACTAGGGTCTGTTCTGAAATTAAGTAAATAATCCCTTGAAGTAGCTGTATACGGCGAGTCCTGAAAGGACGATGATAGCACAGCGATGGATTTCAAACCATCGAAGGGTGTCAATACAGGTATTGAGTACTGAAAGGACGATGGCAACAATGAGGGATTTGGTAGCCTATGAATCGAGTTTGCGCCACAGAGCAAAGTCGAGAACGGATACTAAAGCCCGGGGTTTTGAGTGCGGTTTTTTTTCGGGAAAGCGGGTAGCGGGGACATATTGGTATGTGCTGATTGGAGAGATATCAGTTCTCATCTGTCAGCTGTGTGGGAATTTAGGGAGGGTTTGCACTCGTGCCTGGGTGGGGTGAATGGGCCGATCGGCGGTGGGTAAGCCGTACGTATGAGAGAAAAAATCCATGCCGGGCCCATATTCCGGATTCGGGGAAAGTGGGTCGCTCGTTTATCGATGTTACGGAATGCGGCAGGTCCAATGAGGATTATTGAGATTCAAACATAAATTAGATGCATTTATAAGGTATGAATGTTCACTTTAACTTATTGTCATTTCTATGAAAACACAAAACATAGCAACTACAGAACCCTTAATAATACTGCATCATATGCGTTTCGTAGGAATATGAGTTAAACGTCCTGTCCGGATCTCCGTCCACATTCAGATTAGGCGAAATAAAAATGTGCCATCCTCCAACGAACCTCACTGTACTTTACACCTCGTACACCAAATTCAAATAAATGTCCCGTCCACCCTACAGATTTAGTATTCCGTCAAGATAAAAATTTTAATTTCACTGGGGATCTGGAGAACCATTTCTCGACGCTTCTCAAACATTAGAACCCTTGGCTTTATTCATGTGAAATACCTTGATCTGACTCAAAATATTCCCGACTAATCCTTAAACCTTTTACCCTGACGGAGTACTGGTGATATTATATTCTTCTTACTGCTCCAGAATCGGTTGGCGGATTTTATGTGCAGCCTTTACCATTTCTTCCAGTGCTTTTTTGGTTTCTTCCCATCCCCGGGTTTTGAGGCCGCAATCGGGATTTACCCACAACTGCTCCGGGTCGATCACTCTTTGTGCTTTTTCCAGAAGTTCTACCATTTCATTCTCCGATGGGAGGCGTGGTGAATGGATGTCATAAACTCCCGGGCCAATATCATTTGGATACCGGAAATCCGCAAACGCATCCAGTAATTCCATCTGGGAACGTGAACATTCTATTGTAATTACATCGGCATCCATATTGGAAATGCTCTGGAGAATATCATTGAATTCTGAGTAACACATGTGGGTATGAATCTGGGTTTCATCCTGAACACCCCCTGAAGCAATACGGAAAGCTTGAACAGCCCATTGCAAATACTCGTCCCAAGCTGATCGTCGCAACGGCAGGCCTTCCCGAATAGCGGGTTCATCAATCTGAATAATTCTTATGCCGGCCTGTTCGAGATCTATAACTTCATCACGAATGGCCAATGCAATTTGGGCGCAGGTTTGGGATCGGGGCTGGTCGTTTCGAACAAAGGACCATTGTAATATGGTCACGGGCCCAGTCAACATTCCTTTAACTGGCTTATCGGTAAGCGACTGTGCAAAAACTGACCACTGAACTGTCATTGGATTTTCCCGCCAGATGTCTCCGAATATAATGGGTGGCTTTACACATCTGCTCCCATAGCTCTGTACCCATCCATTCTGAGTAAATATGAAACCTGCTAGTTTTTCCCCGAAATATTCCACCATATCATTTCGCTCAAATTCACCATGGACCAGAACATCCAGGCCAATTTCTTCTTGTATTCGAATGGTTTTTTCTGTTTCATCCCGTAGAAACTGATCATACTGGGCTTGTGTCACAAGTCCTTTCTTATATCGGGCTCGCCATTTTCTAACTTCTGCTGTCTGTGGAAACGAACCAATTGTGGTCGTGGGGAACGATGGCAGTTGGAGGGTTTCACGTTGTTTTGATTTTCGGATCGAGAATTTATGCTTTCTTTGACCATCTGTTTCACGAATATTTTCAACCCGTTTTTTAACGACTTCATTGTGTATCAGTTTTGAAACCTTCCGACTTTCTAATGCCAGCAGGTTGGTCTTTAATTTTTCCAGAGCCTCTTTATTTTCATCAGGATTGACGAATTTTTTCAACGCCACCATTTCCTCCAGTTTTTGCTTTGCAAATGCCAACCATTGTTTGATTTCCGGATCCATTCGGGTTTCAAAATCCAGGTCGTAAGGTACATGCAATAATGAACAGGATGGAGCGACGAAAATCCGTTCGGTCCCGATTTTTTCGATCGCTTTGTTTAAAAGTTCCAAAGAGGTATGAAATTCGTTGATCCAAATATTTCTACCATCTACGATACCCATCGACAGAGATAAATTCGGAGGCCAGATATCCAGGACTTCCGTTAATTGATCAGGACATCGGACCAGATCAAGGTGGAGCCCACTCACTGGCAGCGATAAGGCCAATCTTGTGTTGTCCCGAAGTCCCTCAAAATATGTGGCTACCATGATTTTAATCTCCGGAAAAGCCTGATTAATCTGGCTGTAAACCTTCTGGTAAATCTCCCGAGACTTGTCTTCCAGGTCCAAGGCCAGAAATGGCTCATCAAATTGTACCCACTCCACTTGAAGTGTGCTCAATTCCATTAGGAGGTCCATATAGACAGGCAGTAATTGCTCGATCAAATCGAGACGGTCAAAACCTTCTTCCTTTTCTTTGCCCAAAAGAAGAAAGGTAACTGGACCGATCAGAACGGGTTTGGTTTTGATTCCAATTTTAAGGGCTTCCTTGTATTCCCGGACGATCTTGGAGGAATTTAGTTTAAAATCCTGGTTTCGACTGAATTCGGGGACGATATAATGGTAATTGGTGTCAAACCATTTTGTCATTTCCATAGCAGTAATATCCAAATCACCTTTTTGATATCCTCTGGCCATGGCGAAATAAAGATCCAAATCGTTGGTGGATTCCCTGAGGCGGATATCTTGAAATCGATCTGGAATAGCTCCTACGGTAAAGCTCATATCCAACACCTGATCGTAAAAGGAAAAGTCATTGGATGGGATCAAATCAATTCCAGCTTCTTTTTGTACGATCCAGTTTTGGCGCCTGATTTTACGACCGGTTTCCTGAAGTTCTTCAGTCGTTAATTTGCCTGCCCAATACTGTTCGCAGGCTTTTTTGAGTTCTCTGTTGCTACCTATTCGCGGATAGCCAAGGTTATTCGTTTTCATTGTCTAAGTGGTTTTTTACAATGGTTTGAAAAAAGCGTAAAAAGTCCTCTTATTTATCCCAGCATCACGGGATTGACTCTGAATTTGCCTGATTGGAAAGGTATAGTAAGGGAAGGATGTATCGCTTCAGAAATCTCCTGGTCATTTCTGCGCAAATCGTATTCCCTGACGTATTTACTTCAAATCGCGAAAGCATCGTCAATCCTACCTGATGGAGGGCAGGCCGATGAAGGCAGGTCTCCTGACTTGTAACAGATTTTACCACCCTTCCCATTCTGGCCGATCAGAACAGTGGGTAAAATGAAGGTAAAATCCTCATGAGTTACTTACAGTTGCGCGACAGTTCGTGATTTTCACACGATTCCCTATTAAAACACGACTAAGTGTAACCTTCCCGGATATTATAAATAGTATTAGAACTTATCGCTACAATGTTACGATTAATTTGGACAATAGGAGGGGCCGGACAAAACTTTTTAGTCAGATTCTCAATAAAGCATTCCCATGTCGGTTTAAGGTTTGATCTCTTTCCAGTTGTGGTAATCGAAAAGGTGTTTTCCGCCGTTGAGGTTTTGTTCGATCCACCCCAACAAACGGTAGCGCCATTTTTCGTGTTTCAACAGGGGGCGTGACGGTCGGTAATTTTTTTCAAAATGGAGCTGATCCGCCCAGTGAAAATCTTTCATCCATTCTTTCATGACCGCCGGATGGCTACCTTCAAATTGGGACATCCGGGACATATTGCCATAATCGAAAATGGGAGCCCGGTCTGCGTACATCTGATCTGCTGCGGCGACTCCCTTGTGGATCGTGGCTAGTGATTTGGATTTGCTCTGCATAATGGCTGGTGGACGGACCCAACCATAGTGGAATATCCGGGCATCGATCGATTCCACGGTGAGTTTTTCAGTGCCTTGCTTATTCTGATAGCTCTTCCCATCGAAATTCGGTATTTTACGGAACGACTGTGCGGTCCAGAAGGAATGGATTTCCGGGAGGTTTCGGATAATCCTGATTTCTTTCTGGTACCAGCCATGCTGGTGGGCGTAGTGGTTATAATCCCCGTAAAAATGGATATAGTTGAGCAGAAATCCCTCGACGCGTGGATCGTCCAGGCGCAGTTCGCATTTTTCAACGATGGTGGGAAGATCATCTTCATGGATGACTTCATCGGCTTGCATATAGATGAGCCAGTCGCCTGTACAAGCTTCCCTGGCGATGTCGGTTTGGTGTGGATTTTCAGTTCCGTCAGGGTATGCCTCGAGATCCCATACCGTATCGATGATTTTAATTTTATCAGATTTGAGCGACATAATTTCCTCCCGGGTCCGGTCGTCCGGATCTCCTTTTCCCAACGCAAACACGAATTCATCGACGATGGGCAGAATGGATGCGATAGATTGTTTGACGGGATAATACAATTTGGAGGTATTGCGCCCCATCCCAAATCCGGAAATTTTCATA
>CBFGVZ010000230.1:0-5120 GCA_965652315.1 uncultured Saprospiraceae bacterium
CCGAGAGGGACAGATTTTGGAGCTTGATCCGCTGGATCATGGTCTGGTCAAAGGTGTAAGTCAAAGCAAGCTCCCTTAACTTCACGTACGTCGCATCATATAAATTTCTGGAAGGAAATTCGCGGTCGGCATAACGATGGGCTTCGTAGGGATTGAGCCACTTGGTACCGGGACCTCCAAAATTGGGCACATATACTGTATTACCACTGCCATCAGTTTCCTGTCGTACACCGGGGTTGAAGCTGGCATCGTGCCCGTCAGGATTGTTCTCGGGCCAGGCAAAACCCCCATATTCAGCATTCCGGCCACCAATCCAATCCCCAAAATATAAATCCGGATTCTCCAGAACCTGTTCTTCTATACTTCTGCCGGGGTCATAAGGTGCGCCTGACAGCGATCCCTGCGTTTGACCGTTGTTGGCCATGAACATCAGGGATTCAGAATAAAATTCCCCTCCCTGACGCCATTCCACATTGGCATACAAAGAGAAATTTTTATAACTGATCGAAGGCTGCACACCTAAATTAAAATCGTGGTTGTAATTACCGATCTTCACGAGATTATTTACGTCATTGTCTCTTTGATATCGACCAGATCCAGTCAGCAGTGGATATCCAAAATACTCAGAACCCGGATCCTTTACAGTAAGCAAAGGTCGCTCATAAATATCACCCAAGGTGCCTCCCACGTACGTTCTGAATTCCGTTCCCTGAACCGACCCGAAATTGAAATATTCGATTCCTTCAGCCAATTCACCTATTCTAGTCCTGTTTCTGGTCAGGTTGAAATTCATATCCCAACGGAAATCATTGGTTTGAACCGGTGTGGTATTTAAACTAACTT
Organism: uncultured Saprospiraceae bacterium; assembly: GCA_965652315.1. Lineage (GTDB taxonomy): Bacteria > Bacteroidota > Bacteroidia > Chitinophagales > Saprospiraceae > Membranihabitans. Next base: position 844 of record CBFGVZ010000230.1, read on the forward strand.
CAAAACCAGTACTTTCAATCAAACCTGCGTTAATCAGCTTGCTGGTGGCACCTGATTCCACCGGAAGGCTGATATTGAGTACCTGATTTTTATTCTGGACCTTGTAAAAAGTGGCATTGAAACCAATCCGGCTGTCGAGCATACTCAGGTCGAAACCAATTTCATTTGAAGTAGAAATTTCGGGTTTCAAATTGGCATTGCGCAGCGTTCCTCCCATAAACATTCTCTTATTTTCTCCCCAATCAGTAGCGACTGAAAAATACTGAGTCAGGCTATACGGGCTGACATCATTCCCCACCTGGGCATAGCCCCCTCTCAGTTTCAGAAGGCTGACCCAATCCGGTGTGGAGATCATTTCTGATAACAAAACACTCAACGATGCAGAAGGGTAGAAAAACGAGTTGTTATCCACTGGCAACGTACTGGACCAATCATTCCGGGCCGTTAATTCAAGATATATAATGTCCCGAAACCCCAAAGAGGCCATTCCATAAACACCGTAAATATATTTTTGGTAAAATCTACTGTCGTATTGAACCGTTCCCGGTACACCATTGGAAATGGAATACAACTGGGGAACCACGAGTTCATTTGCATTATTTTCAATTCGGCGACTATGTTGTTCCAACCTGTTGAACCCTGCAAAAGCATTGAGACTAAAATCTTCACTAAATCGCTTATCGTAGGACAGGATAAAATCTATATTATTCTCCTGTCTGTTCAGATTGACGATATTATACCCCCCATTGAAATAATCATAAGTACTAAACGCCTTCCTGGCCTCATTCTCCTGTACATAGGCATCCCGGGTATATCGGGCCATCACGCTCAGTTCATCGGTGAGGTTGTAATCCAACTGAAACTTGGCGACATTCCGATCCCGGCTGAATCCAATCGTATTCTCATACGCCAGGAACCAGGGATTGTTTTGTTTGAATTTGTATTTTAATTGCTGTAAACCTTCCTGACCAGGTTCCCAATACTCTTTCAGGTCCAGGACATTAATATTAGCTCCCCATTCATATAGACTTCTGACAGGAGAATCCCGACCACCATCGATATTAGGTCTGCTATCGGAACCGGAACCTGTGATATTGATGTTGGCAGAAATCGAAAGCCTTTCATTCACCTTGTACGCAGAATTGAGATTGAAAGTAGTCCTGCGCAGATCGGTATTGGGAATGACTCCTGTGCTGTTCGCATTTCCCAGTGACAGTCTGAAATTCCCCTTATCATAATTCCCGTTTATGGCCACATTATTGGTAAAGTTAGTCCCGGTCTGAAAAAAATCGCGGAATCGATTGGGATAAGACACCAGTGGAACCGCCTGTCCATTACTGTTCCATTGTACCCAATTTTCACCTACATCCAATGCAGGTCCCCAGTTCTCATTCTGACTTTCTTCCAGCACGTGCGTCCCTGTTTTCCCTGAAGCAAATTTGGTCTGAACATCCACGTAATGGTATGGCTGGTCAAACGTATAAGCGGTGTTGTATGAAATTCCGAGCCCTTTTTCCCGATTGGCACCGGACTTCGTCGTGATGAGGATTACTCCATTGCCAGCTCGTGAACCATATAAAGCTGCTGCACTTGCACCCTTCAGAACGGAGATACTGGCGATATCGCTTTGATTGATATCAGATATTGCATTCCCCATATCAGCCCCCTGATAAATGTTGTTGAGGTTATTCTCGACCGGCACGCCATCTACTACAAATAATGGCTGATTGTCATTGTTCAGCGACGTTGCACCCCGGATCACAACATTCATGGAGGACCCCATCATACCATCCATCTGTGAAATCTGAACGCCCGACACTTTTCCTGATAGGACGTTCAGAAAATTTCCCTGAGTGGTCTGGTTCATTTGGGCACCATCCACTTTACCCACGGAATAACCCAGTGATCGTTCTTCCCGTTTGATACCAAGCGCTGTCACCACAATTTCATCCAGAGTTTTAGAATCGCTCACCAAAACTACCGTGCCCATGTGCTCCGTTGTAAAAGGGATCTCACGCGTTTGGAACCCGATGTAGGAAAAAACGATGATGTCATCTTCGTCCACATTCTCCAGTGTAAAACTGCCATCCAGCCCTGTGGCCGTACCAATATCCGTCCCTTTTACAAATATATTTACTCCGATCAGTTCATTCCCGTCCTCGTCTATTACCACTCCCGAAATGGTTATTGGAATTTCTTCGTCCACAACTTCTATTGTGGAGAATTCGCTGGTGGGTGGTTGTTGAAGGGATGGATCCCGGGCTGGTTTTTCAATTATCACATAATTGCCAGATTCTATTTCGAGAAATCCGAGTGAAAAATCAGCCAGGACCTGATTGAGAGCGCGCTCAATTTCAAGGCTCCCTTTGGGAATCCGGGTAACATTCTTGTCGCGCAGCAACTGTGACTGCGCCAGAATATTTACCTTGTAAAGCTTTTCCAGATTATTTAACACCTCAGAAAGTGGGGTGGATTTCCCTTCCCGCTCCAGCCAGGACGTTTGTGGACTGGAATTGAAAGCGATACTCTGTCCGGCGAGGTCTGACCATGACAGAATCCAAATAATCAGTAGGATAAAATGGTAATTCTGTTTCATAATATTGTTATTTAAAATCCCAGTTTTTTTCATTGACTTTAACCGGGTTCAAGCCCAGCGCAAACCCAATCATTTTGATTGCAGTTTCTGTATCGGAGAGGTCCACTGACCCCGTCAGTTCGCGATCCCGGTACGTTTCAGGAATCTGTATATGAATATCATAGTTGTTCGAAAACAGCCTGGTCACCTCTTCGACGGATCGATTTACAAGAGAGAGATGGTTCGAGGTCCACGAATTGTAACTGACCGCATCGACCGACCGCTGGGTGAAGGACCCATCGGTACTGTTGTATATTACCTTATCACCCGGGGTCATGATGAAAACCGGCGAAGCACTCTGACTGGATTTTCCAAGTAAACTCACCTTCCCTTCTTCGAGCACAATAGTAGTCCAGATACTATCTTTTCGAACACTAAAAACGGTCCCCAGCACCTCAATATCCAAATCCAGAGTATGTACCACAAACCGTTGTGGTTGCGATTCATCCGTCATTTTATGTACATCAAAATGGGCTTCACCCTGTAACTGAACTGATCTTTCATTCTCATTCTGGATATATTCCAGCGTAGAGTTTCCGTTCAAAACCACGTGGGAAGAGTCCGGTAAATCGACTTTCTTCAATTCTCCGGGCAGGGTATGAACCAGCAGCGGATCAGGGTAGCTCCCAGTGGTTTGGATATGATACCACCATAAACTACCCAGGAGTAGCAGGATAACTGCCGCGGCATACTTGAAGTATGGCCGCATCAATATGGTCTGTCGATTCTCAGTTGTCCCAAGTTTCTGCTGCAGCGCCTCAAAACTGTATTCGATCTCCTCATCATCGATCTGAGATATGCGCACCGGTAGGCCACGAACGATCGCCCGTGCATCTTTTAGGGTCTCCAGATCATCCGGATGCTCCATTATCCAGGCATTCCAATAGGACTCATGCTGGCCTTCTCTGACCCAGGATACGAACCGGCTATCATTCAATAACCGGTCAAGTAAATTCGTATTTTGCTCCATATTTTGTGGACATATTATATAGGTATAAGGCCTATGTCCACATTATATACTCACTTCTGGAAATGAATTTTCAAAATAATCTTCCATCAATGGACGGAAATTCATTTCTGATTTTGCGAAAGGCGCGCTGGAGGTTGTTCAATACGGATTGGTAATTGACATCCAATATATCCGCTATCTCCCGGTATGACTTGTCTTCAAAATAATGCAACCAGATTATTTCCCGCTGTCGATGGGATAATGCGTTCAGCATTTTCATAACCTGAGCTTTTTGGGCATTCGAATTTTCTGCTTTGATCAAAAGATCATCCGGCGTATACAACACCGGCATGTTTTCCGGCACTGGCCCGGAGGCCCGTTTTTGCATAACTTTAATCAAGTCTCGCCGAAAAGATTTAATAATATAAGCATCCGGAGCGGGATGTCCGGTCAGGTCGATTTCCTTTTCATAGAATCGCAAAAATAAATCCTGGATCACATCTTTCACCAAAGAAGAGTCGCCCGCCAGTTTTGACCCGTATCGAAACATGACAGGGTAATTTTTGAAGTAAAGTTCCTTCAAGTAAGCCTTTTGCGAAGTGTTACCGGTATCCAATCATAAACATATTATGCTTCAAAGGGTCAATAAAAGTATTCCGGGATAAGATCGGATCATAATCTTTTTGTACGAAT
>CBFGVZ010000231.1:0-4996 GCA_965652315.1 uncultured Saprospiraceae bacterium
ACCTTTGACCAGACCATGATCCAGCGGATCAAGCTCCAAAATCTGTCCCTCTCGGTCGTGGGTAACAATGTGTTCCAATGGGTCGCTGCAGGTATTGATATCGACCCGGAAAGAGCCTTTATGGTCAATGGAGACCGATGGCAGCAAGGTTTTGAATATTATAATATCGTACCCTGGACCAGATCCATCGGGTTTAAACTAAATATTGAATTCTAATTCGAAAGCTATGAAATTACTAACTTACATACTGATTGGCACCTTTTTGATCGCGAGTGCCTGTGAGGATTTTGAAGAAGTTAACACCAGCCCCAACAATCCGGAGAACGTTTCCTCCAATTTTATTCTGACATATGTGTTGTCAGAGACGGCCAAATTATATGAAGAGCAGGGTAGCTATGATTCCAATATTTCAGGAGCCATGCAATTCACCCAGAAAGGAACCGAATTTAATAGTACCGGACCCAATTTTTATGGATGGAGTAACGAATCCTGGAATTCCTACTACACAATACTTCGGAATAACCAGATTATTTATGAAAATGCCATCGAGGAGGGCCATCCCTTTTTTGAGGGTATATCTCTGGTGATGAGAGCGTATTTATTTGGATTTCTGACCGATTTATATGGTGACGTACCATTCAGGGAGAGCCTTCAGGCTTCCGAAAATGTTTTCTTTCCGGCATATGACGATCAAAAATCGGTTTACCTGGGGGTGCTGAATGACTTGAAAGAAGCGGTTCAGCGCCTGTCGAATCTCGATGAAAGTCAATATCCGATCAATGCCGGTTCCGACATTTATTATGGGGGAAATTCAGAACAATGGCTGAAATTCGCGAATTCTTTACGTATGCGATATAGTATGCGTCTGTATCATAAGCGAAATGATATTTCGGAATTGGATATTGCTCAAGAATTCAAAGAGGCGAGTTCCAACGCATTTCAGGAAAATACGGATAATGCAGAGATGGTTTTTTTAGGTACTACAGAGGATAATTCGGCTCCCGGAGGTTCACTGCGTTCTGCCAATCCTAATTTTGCCGTCAAACCTGCTCTTACGCTCGTTGAACTACTAAGGGGTCTAAATGACCCCAGATTGGATCGCTGGGTAATGCCCGTTTTGAAAAAATGGGACTCCAATATCCAATCTCCTGCAGAGCGGACCGTGACCAACAGTTTTGGTGAAGAGTATCAGGTCTTGTACATGCCCACGAATTCGAAAACAGTTGATACATCATTGTACGTGGGATTACCGGTGGGCCTGCCTTCTATTCAGGCAATAAATTACAACATCGGAGATGATCAAAGTTCTTTTGATCCGGAACAAAATCCTCACGTTTCTTTTTTGCATCCAAGATACCGGATGAACCGGGAAGAATATCTGAATGTAAAATTGATGACATTCAGCGAAGTAAATTTCCTGATGGCTGAAGCCATTACAAGAGGGGATATGGGTGTATCTGGGGATGCTGAATCGTATTATAAAGCAGGCATACGGTCATCGATGGAGGAGTGGGGCGTGTTTTCCGATGCCGTGGGATTCAGTTTTGATTCTTATTACAGCAATCCAGGTGTGGATCTTTCGGCTGCAACAGAACCGTTGGAATATATTATGAATCAGAAGTGGATTTCTTCCTGGCTGCGGCCCGAAGCGTGGTTTGACTGGAGAAGAACGGGGTATCCGGAACTGGCGACCGGGGAAATCACCCAATTCGGGGATGCGATTCCGATCCGGTATATTTATCCCACGCCCAATCTTGACCCAAATTACCTTGTCAATTATGAAGAAGCTATTGAAAAACTGGAGGTGACGCCGTACGTTCCTGTGGGGCAGAGCAAAGATCATCACTATTCCCGCATGTGGTTGTTGCAGGGGACGGGTTATCCCTGGTGATTGTGTTTGTTATATAATTACGGAGGTCAGTCCAGAGACCCGCAATTGACTACAATACTGGTATTTGCAACTGTATTCAAAGATCCCGGCCAACTCTCATGTAATCCGATGAGTAAGGGATGGGATCCGAAATTCTGGATTCATCTTCATAGAAATTTACTCACCAGCATTCCGGACCGAATTCGGCGCCCTCACTGGCATAAGTACGGTAATAGCGTTTTCCATTGAGTAAGGTTTGGTTGTTCTGATAATCCAGGGTGTATTCTTTCATATCTCCATTGTGAAAGCTGAGCCTCAACACGGCACCCCCTTGTGCATTACCAATCACAGACCAGGTACCGGCACCCTGCCCCGAATCCGAGGTACTCCCAAACGCACCCTGGTCCACCGTAACACTGCTGGAACTTTTATATTTAAAATAACCCTGGTCGCAGAGGTGTATTTCAACTTTGCTGTTATAGCCGCCACCAGTGGAATAGACCGTGCCATCCACATTGACGCCCCCACCACCACTATAATGCGAGTCCATGAAGGTCAGTTTGGCATTTCGGAGTGCTTGTTTCCATTCGTTCACGATGGGTGAGGTTTCGGCCTCAAAAAAAACAATGCTTTCGGTTAATGAGAGTGCAAGGGATTTGTGGATTGGGGAATATTCCCGGGTAGAAGCGGCGGCCATAATGGTCACCCCATCACCGTGGGGATTGAGTATGCCGGCTATGAAAGCCTTGACGGGCTGTCCTTCCAGGGTACCCTGAAATTCACCCCCGATTCCATTTTGCCCCAGATTTTCCAGTTGACTGACAAGGGTCAGCATCGTTCCGTTCTGATCGTGAATTCCTTGCTGTGCCTGTTGGTGGAGTTGGTCCATGGTCCGGGATGGATTGGTGGTAAGCAGAGCAAAACCGGGTTCGGTATGAGATCCCACGATATATCCAATTTGATTTTCCTGGCCAACCCAGCCGTCGGGAATGGTAAATCGGATACCGAGGTATTTGTATTCCACTGGTCCGGTGGACTGACCGATGGATGCAAGCGGTGCCAAAAAGGCGCTGAGTGATAAACACAAGAGGAAGCGTACATTTTCCATATCGATAAGTTTTATGTTGGTAATTCCCAGTACACAATTAATTGAAAATCAGCAAGATTGTCATTTGCCCTAATCTTGAACTTCTTTTACCCGGGCGGAACGACCTACCACTTTCAAAAGAGTAGGATGGTTTCTTTCGAATGCATAATTCTAAAAAAGGTACATAAAAAAGTGATACGCCATGTTCTGGCCGCCCTTTGGTGGCTACGGTTCTGCCAAAAATACAAAATTGTAGTGAAAAAATGCACCAATTTCCTGGGAAACGGGCGACAAATGAAAATTAAAAAGGCATATAGCACCTTTCCCGGATTGATGGGGACGAAAATCAACAAAAAACCCCATTGCCTCCCAACCACTTTCCAAAGGGTACTTTTCCAGGACTGGTGGTAAAATTTTTCAACCCAAATGCCGGGTAAAGTGTGAAAGATTTCGTCGCAACACGATTCTTATACTGAGTAACCGTGGCCTATTTTGATGTGGTGTAATGGCACTGGGTAAGCCGGATTGCTTTGACCCGATTAGTCGTCAGGTCAAGGTTGAATTTGACCCGATCAGTCCTCAGGTCAAGGCTGAATTTAAACGGTAAAAATATTGTGGACCCGTGTCATCAATTTGCGTTGGGCCAGAGGTCAAAAAAAAACTTCAATTATTTCACAGGAAATTTTGAGGTTTTGAAAAGTGTTGTATATTTGACCATTATAACCAATATGTAGGACATAATGAAAGATGAGCTGAAAAGCATTACACTGGTTGATCAGTTGGAAAAAAAACTATTGCAATACATCCAAAGTTCGGAATTAAAAGAGGGAGATCCACTTCCTTCTGAACTGTATTTTGCCGAGAAATATAATGTCAGTAGAAATTTGGTGCGGGAAAGTCTCAGTCGGTTGAAAATGTTGAATGTAATTGAAAGTAGACGTAGAAGGGGTATGATCGTCAAAGATCCCGATCCGATGGCCAATTTTGTCAAGGTGGTCAACCCAAGCCTCCTCAGTGAGAAATCTATGTTGGATTTGATAGAACTGAGGTCAGCAATCGAGGTTGGAATCAGTCCTATGATATTTCGGAATATCACCGAAAGAGACATTGATGATTTGGAAGAAATACTCAGAGAGGAAGAACAATACAAGGGGGTCAAAGTCGGTGTAGAGAATGAAATAAAATTTCACACCCGGATATATGATATCGTAAGAAATGATGCATTAAATGCCTTTCAAAATGTCGTCATCCCGATTTTTGCGTACATCAATAATAATTATTCAGACTTCGATGAATTCAATAAAGAATTGAAGTCGAAGGGGAAGTTGGTCACGCATAAGGATTTATTTGCGTGTCTTAAAAGTGGAGATCTGGCTGAATATAAATCAGCGATAGAAATACACCTACAGGCCTATGTGAATTATGTCCATGACCGTAGAAAAACGTTGGAATAAAAAAGAGGTGAGAACCCTCATTCTCACCTCTTAGCTTAATATCTAATTACTATATCATAACAGATAAAATACAAAACTATGAATTATTATCTACACTCTAATCTTTTTCGGGGAAATAGAACCAGGCGAAGCGTTCCCAGAATGATTATTTTCTTGTTTGCCAGTTTCTTTACCCTCGAAATTTCTGCACAAACCCTACATATTTCCGGACAAATAGTCAGTACAGACGGAGAAGCGCTGATTGGTGTAAACATTCTCAATGAGAGCACTGGTGCAGGCACCACGACGGATCTCGATGGTCGGTACTCTATTGAAGCGACAGCCGGTAATTGGCTGGTTTATTCATATATCGGATACACCACTGAACGAAGACAAGTGGAACCAGGTATGGAGGGAAATTTGACATTAACCACTGCAGCCGATGTATTGGATGAGGTTATTGTAGTAGGATATGGCACGTTGCGAAGTTCCAAAGTATCCACATCCGTATCGAAACTATCATCAGAGGATTTGAATAATTCGACTTTTGCGCGAGTAGATCAGGCGATGGCTGGGAAGATCGCCGGTGTCCAGGTGCAGGAAGTG
>CBFGVZ010000232.1:0-4919 GCA_965652315.1 uncultured Saprospiraceae bacterium
TAAAGCAAATACCATGAATAATCCGGGATAAATTATTAACCCTTACACCGCTTTCAGGGAAAGAGGATGACTCGGTTGTCGATGTTACGGAATATGCCAGGTCCAGGGAGGGTTATCAAGACCCCACAAAATATTAAAGGCATTTATGAGGTATGTATGTTCCCTTGAACTTGATGCCCCGCCTTAGAAATTCCAGACCATAGCCACTACATAACCCTTAATAATACAGCATCATATGCATTTCTTAGGAATATGAGTTTGAGTCTAATCATAAATTAGTTCTCTTAAATAACGGTCTACGGTGAGTTCCTGAAAGGACGATGGAAATAGAACATCAATACGCTGCAGTCCCTTTCATATGGGAAAGACTGCAAAATTCTTCCATATTAAGCTGATGTTGAGAGGAATTATGTACCAGATGGAATGTTATTGGTATTCCATATGATACTTCTTATTCAGACAGTATAGTGAATAATTCGTGTTAGCTTAATGAGATAGGTTTATATGGGCTCCTTCCAGTAGTGATCTGGAGAAAGCGGTGCGTGGATGGTGTATCATTTGATGTGTAAAGAGGGAAACACCAACGACTTCACCATCCCCGCACCCTCACATTCACGCTTTCATTTATACCTTACTTTTCCCATCAATTATTTTTCAGAAACTGCCGCAGTACATAGTGTAGAATACCTCCATTCAGATAATAGGCTATTTCTATTTCCGAATCCAGTCGGGCTTTTACATCAAATTTCACTTCGGATCCATCGCTTTTCACTGCCGTCACATGGACTTTTTTACCAGGGCTCAGACCTTCAGCGATTCCAGTTATTGAGAAAGTTTCAGTTCCATCCAGACCATATGTATCGGCATTTTCACCCTCTAGAAATTCGAGTGGTAATACCCCCATTCCGACCAGATTGCTCCGGTGAATCCGCTCATAACTGTCTGCGATCACGGCTTTGACGCCCAGCAGGGTTGTTCCTTTGGCAGCCCAGTCCCTTGAGGAACCACTACCGTATTCTTTTCCGGTCAGGATAACCAATGGGATTCCAGCTTTCTGGTACTCCATGGCTGCATCGTACACAGGCATGATGATATCCCTGGGCAGGTAATTGGTAAACCCGCCTTCCTTGGGAGACAATTGGTTCTTGATCCGGACATTCGCAAAAGTACCCCGCATCATCACCTCATGATTCCCACGCCGGGAGCCGTATGAATTGAACATGGGTCTCGACACGCCATTTTGGATCAGATACTTTCCGGCAGGAGAGTCAGCAGCGAACGAACCTGCTGGTGAAATATGGTCAGTAGTAACAGAATCACCAAGCTTGAGAAGAACACGTGCATTGTGGATGTCTTGCCCGGATTCCGGATCTGCGCTGATCTCCTTGAAGAATGGTGCTTCTTTGATGTAGGTAGAATCGTCAGACCATTCGTAATTGGTTCCGACTGGTGCTTCCAGATTCTGCCATTGTTCGTCTCCGTCAAAAATGACGCTGTAAGCATTCTCAAAATCTTCCGGCTTGAGCGATTGTAGCATGATGTCGTTGATCTCTTCCTGTGAAGGCCAGATGTCTTTCAGAAAAACCTCCTGACCATTGGGATCATATCCCAGAGGTTCCTCCAGTAGATTGATATCGGTACGACCGACCAACGCATAGGCCACTACCAGCATAGGAGAAGCGAGGAAGTTCATTTTGACCTTCGGATGCACCCGTGCTTCAAAATTTCGGTTCCCGGAAAGTACTGATGATACCACTAACTCACCTTCGGTAACGGCTTTGTCGATCGCCGGTGGTAGTGGGCCAGAATTTCCTATACAGGACGTACAGCCATAACCCACCACATGAAATTTCAGTGCTTCGAGATCGGCCAGTAAACCGGATCGGCGCAAATAGTCAGTCACCACCTTGGACCCGGGGGCCAGTGAAGTCTTGACCCAGGGCTTGACATCGAGACCGCGTTCAATGGCTTTTCGGGCCACCAGACCGGCACCGATCATCACACTTGGATTGGATGTATTGGTACATGATGTGATCGCAGCGATGACGATCGTCCCATCTCCTACCGTATATTCTTCATTTTTCTTTTCGATCCGGACCGTTTTCAGGCTATTTTCTTTGACCACAACTTCAGGACGACCGGGTTGACTGGTGCTCCAGGTAAATTCTGTACCAGATCCACCTTCAGACAACCAGGCGGATTCTTTCCGTTGTTTCAGAGGAATATATTCCCGGTCAAATTCGGAATGCAGTAATTCCTGAAATTTCTTTTTTAAATTTTTAACCAGAATCTTATCCTGAGGGCGTTTAGGGCCGGAAACCGTTGGTTCTACCGATGAAAGGTCCAGTTCGACGACTTTAGAATAGGTGATGTTCTCGTTTCCGGTGCGCCACAACATATTTTCTTTGGCGTATTCTTCGACCAGATTAATCTGCTCCTCAGAACGGTTGGTCCTTCTCATATAGTCCAGGGTCTGATCATCGATGGGGAAATAAGTTACCGTACAACCAAATTCCGGAGACATATTGGAAATCGTGGCCCGATCCGGTACGGTGAGAAAATCCAGGCCATCGCCATATACTTCTACGAATTTACCTACCACACCATGTCTTCTAAGCAGTTCGGTGATGGTCAGAACCATATCGGTGGAAGTGGTTCCTTTGGGAAGTCGTCCGGTCAGTTTCAGTCCCACTACCTGCGGGCAGGTGAAATATATCGGTTGCCCCAGGATAGCTGCTTCTGCTTCGATGCCACCTACACCCCATCCTACTACTCCAATGCCGTTGACCATGGGGGTGTGAGAATCGGTACCCACCAGCGTGTCGGGAAACGCCCAACCATCTCGCTTAATCACGCCCTTGGCCAGATATTCCAGATTGACCTGGTGGCAAATCCCCATGCCTGGAGGAACCACAGTGAAATTGTCGAATGCATTCTGAGCCCATTTCAGAACCTGGTATCTTTCTTTATTCCGATTGTATTCATATTCCACGTTGCGGGAATAAGCGTAGGTCGTTCCGAAAAAATCCACCTGGACGCTATGATCGATCACAAGATCTACGGGAATTGCCGGACTGATCTTGCTACCATCCTTCCCTTTACGGATTACCTCGGACCGTATAGAGGCGACGTCCACTACAGCCGGTACACCAGTGAAATCCTGCATGAGTACGCGGGCCGGCTTAAAGGAAATATCGTTGGTCGTGCCCTCAGGATCCCAATTGAGAACCGTATTGAGATGTTCATCCGTTACTCCGAATCCATCGTGATTTCGAATAATGTTTTCCAGCAATATCCTAATTGAAAAAGGCAGTCGATCGACTTTTCCGTTCTGGTTGTACTCGTTGAGTGAGGCAATCTTGTAATCCATATGTGTACTATTTTTATCTGACAAAAGGGTGGGTGCGTCTTAAAACACCACAATAAATTTTGGAGGGTGAAGATACAATTTTAAAAACTGTGGATAAACCCCTTTTCTTTTTTAGAATGATGCTAAATAAGGGCGTGATGTCCTTCCCAACCGTGAATATATATCTAACACTCTTACGGGCAAATGTTTAATAATTTTCCGGATAAAATCGGGCTGGCACCCAATTCTGTGACTTTCCAGGACGGATGGTGGAAGGAATTGTATATTTGGGGCCAAAGACACTATAATATGTGGGTAGAAATACTGGGCGTGATCACCGGATTTATCTGTGTCTGGTTGGCTGCACGCAACAATATCTGGAATTTCCCGGTCACGATCATTAGCGTCTTCCTGTACATGGTGGTGTTCTACCGGGCCCAGTTGTACGCCGACATGGGGCTTCAGGTATATTTTCTGGCCATGGCTATTTATGGTTGGTACTACTGGATTGACCGATCCGGCCGGGGGGAAGATATCAAACCCGTAAAAAGAATAAATACCAGTATTCTGGTACCAGGTTTAGTGGTGGTGGCTTTATTCACCTGGTTGTTTGGTGGGTTTCTAGACCGCAATACCGATGCCTTTCGGCCGTATCTGGACAGTTTGTGTGCCGGAGGAAGTCTGTTCGGTTCATTTTTGCTTTCCCGACGAATTCTGGAGAATTGGGTGGTATGGATTGTGGTCGATATCATTTATTTGTTTTTGTATATCAGCAAGGATTTATACCTTACCACTTTGCTTTATGCTACATATATTATCGTGGCGATCATAGGTTACCGGGAATGGAAGAAAAACTGGAAAGCGCACTTGTCAAAATAGCAGTGGTGGGGCCCGAATCTACCGGGAAATCGCTGATGGCCCGGCGACTGGCCCGGGAGTTTGCGACTTTGTACGTGCCGGAATATTCCCGGTATTACTGCCGGGATCTCAACAGACAATATACTTTGGAAGATGAAGTCAATATGTTTCATGGGCAGGTGGCGTTGGAGGATTGCCTGGTGGACCTGGTCGATCAACCCCTTCTGATCTGTGATACTACGATTCTTACGGTTAAGATCTGGTCAGATTATTTGTTTGGATCGACACCAGACCTGGTACTGAACGAACTCCGGGCCCGCACATACGATTTTTATTTGCTGATGGACATCGATCTGCCCTGGGAGGATGACCCATTGCGGGATTTTCCGGATAAACGGGAATATTTTATGGAGGTTTGGAAAAAGGAATTGGCTGCACTGGACGCGCATTATAAGGTTATCAGTGGATTGGGGGAGGAACGGTATGAAAACGGGATCAAAAACGTGAAACGGTTTTTCATGGATGATCGATGATGTAGTGTGAGCATGAAAGTGGGGATGAGTGGGAAATTACTGATATATGTAGTGGTTAATGGGGTTTGGGATTAGGAAGTGGGGATAACCTGGCAGGCAGATGGGACCTGAAGTCCTTAAACATCAATAGCTGAAACTTACTGATGTATTCGGCTACATTTGGTCAAAGCCGACCTCTA
>CBFGVZ010000233.1:0-4898 GCA_965652315.1 uncultured Saprospiraceae bacterium
TCGATCTGCACCAGTGCCTCGTCGTATTTACGCAACTGCGTCAGGCAATCCATGAGTTTTTCGAAATAAACTGGATTTTCGGGTTGTTGGCTTACCAGGTCAGTAAAAAGTGCTTCCGCTTTTTCGTATTCCCCCCGATTGTAATAATGCATGGCCAGTTGGGGATTTTGTGCCATAAGGATTCCGGTCCAACCAAGTAGGAGGATTACGATTAGTACCGGTATTTTCAGTTTGGTGTTTCTCATAATATTAAAACGTAATTTCCCCGGATTTATGGTAAATATAAATACCAACCTGGAAATATGGTTCAAAATACCTGGATAATTCCTGAAGTCAGGACTTTTGATTCCAGAGGTATGAAAGTGATCACACCCTCCGGATGATCATGGCAGAGGCTCCTCCGCCCCCGTTGCAGATGGAAGCGCAACCAGTAGTCTGATCCTGCACCTGAAGGGCGTTCACCAGAGTGGTGACGATCCGGGCCCCCGACGCACCCAGGGGATGGCCCAGTGATACGGCACCCCCCAGAATATTCATTTTATCCAAATCGATTTTCAGGGATTGGGCAAATACCAATGGTACCACTGCAAATGCTTCATTGACCTCATAAAGATCGATGTCAGCGGAGGTAAAACCTGTCCGGGTCATCAATTCTGAGGTGGCTTTGACCGGTGCGGTAGTAAACCAACCGGGTTCGTGGGCAGCATCTGCATATCCTATTATTTCGGCAATGGGGGTCAGCCCATGGGCCTTAATATATTTTTCACTGGCCACCACCAAAGCCGCAGCTCCATCATTGATGGTTGACGCATTGGCTGCGGTGACGGTTCCGTCTTGACTAAAAGCAGGCCTCAGCTGAGGAATTTTATCGTAATTGACTTTCCGGAATTCTTCATCCTCTGTGACTACCAGGGCATCACCTTTTCTCTGCGGAACTCTGACAGGGGTGATTTCATTTTGAAAAATACCAGTCTCTGAGGACCGGGCTGACCTGCGATAACTATTGATCGCGAATTCGTCCTGATCGGCTCTTGTAATATCATATTTTTTCGCGGTCTGATCGGCGCTGACCCCCATGGCTTCCAGGCTGTAGGCATCAGTGAGGCCGTCCTTCTGCAACCCATCCACCAGGGTCCCTTCCCCGTATTTATACCCAAACCGGGCCTGCGGAATATAATATGGAATCCGCGACATATTTTCCATACCACCGGCTACAGCCACTTCGCGATAACCCACCTGGATACTTTGTGCGGCAAACATGAGGGCTTTCATTCCTGAAGCGCAAACTTTATTGATGGTTGTACAGGGGACATTGTCCGGTATTCCCGCTTTCAGGGCAGCCTGTCGGGCCGGCGCCTGTCCCAGGTTGGCAGAAACAACATTTCCCATAAACACTTCTTCAATGGTAGTAGCTGGAATTCCAGCTTGATCCAAGGCTCCAGTGATGGCAGCGACACCCAAATCAGTGGCTTCCACAGTGGATAATATCCCTCCATAGCTTCCAATAGGGGTCCGGGTGGCCGACAGAATAAATACACGATTCATAAATGCTGCGATTGATTTCATGGGCTAAATTACGGATTTACCATGAGAATTATGGCTTGTGTGGAAACTTATGATTATAGGTGTATCTCCTTATAAAATTAAATATTTAACTCTGTACGAAATCGTTAATTATCAATGTGGACTAAATCTGAGGTAAATATGTTAAAATAATGGCCTGATCTGTGCTCTGCTGC
Source organism: uncultured Saprospiraceae bacterium (assembly GCA_965652315.1). Classification (GTDB taxonomy): domain Bacteria; phylum Bacteroidota; class Bacteroidia; order Chitinophagales; family Saprospiraceae; genus Membranihabitans. The sequence goes on from CBFGVZ010000233.1 coordinate 1,740, forward strand.
AATATCGGCATATTGTGTTAGGAAGGTTAATTAACATTAAAGTAATATTCGAGAAATTATTTAACAATTCCCGAAATGGAATAATGACAATAATAAAAAATGGCTATCCGTTTTACTGCCTACATATTTAATCATAAAAAAGACAACTATGAACTTAAAACATGCAAGCTTTTTCACAATGTTGATTTTGGGATTATTTCTGATGTCCTGTGAAGAAGAGACAGATCTGACCCCGGATCCGGATGAGAAACAAGGCCTGTTTGAATTGGAGATAACGGACGCTCCTGTGGATGATCCGATGGTAAAAAGTGTGTTTGTGACCATATCAGATGTTCAGATCGATGATCAGTCCCTGCCGGATTTTTCTCCGGTGACACTGGATCTGCTTACTTTGCAGAACGGTACGACCTCCCTTCTGGGATCGGATAGTATCGGTGTCGGAACATACAATGAAATTGCGCTGATTCTGGATACAGGTGCGTGTTACGTGGAAGACGTTGAAGGATTGGAGCATGCTTTGGTGCCGGAAACGGATAAAATCGAACTGGCGCATGAGTTTTCAGTTTCAGAAGATAGCGCGGTCCAATTGGTCATAGATTTTGACCTTCGGAAAACGGTACACCGCAATCTGACAGACAGCATTGATCAATACGATTTTGTATCCACTGCGGATATGGTCAACGGGCTGCGGATTATCAACAAAGCAAATGCGGGTGAACTGTCCGGTATCGTAACGGATGCTACATCCGGAAGTGATGTGATCGTAGCTTATCTATACGATCAGAACGATTTTGATGCAGATGCGGAAGCTACCGTGGATGATGAGTCAGAACTCCGGTTTACCAATGCTGTAACCAGTGCCATGGTCCAGTCAGATGGAACGTATGAATTTCCATTCCTTGAAGAAGGTGATTATGAATTGCATTTTGCTTCCTTTGATGAGAACCCTGTGACTGGCGAAGTAGAATTCCGGGGTCTAATGGAGGTAGAATCCGGTGTAGTAGAGGAAGTACTGAATGTCACTATAGAAGCAGGGGTGAGTTCGGAGCTCGATCTTTCACTGACCGGATTACTGCCGTTGTAATACCATGTATATAATTTAATGAATTCTCCGGTTATATTCTCAAACCGGAACACATCGGGAATTGCTGTTCACTCAGTAATTCCCGTTTTTTATGGGTAGAAGAGAATCGTCAGATGGTTTTGGTCTTTTCCCATTAGGCTTCAAATTGCACGTCAGATCTTTCAAAATAAGCGGTTAAAAAATGAAATTTGAGTGCATGACCTTGAATTATGTGTATTTTTGAGTTATGAATAGGTATTGTTATTACGCAATTGGGTTGGTAATTATATGGGTGGGGACATCCTGTAGTTCAATTATGCAGTTTCAGGATGCAGCACCATTGGGTAAAGGAGTTGCAGAGGTAATGGGTGGATTTGGTGCGGGATATTACCCGGGCAGCCTGGAGAAGAACAATTATGGATTTCCGCTGGTCGCTTCCTTCCGGTATGGTATTGGGCATCGCAGTGATCTGGGTGTGAAATACACCCTCGATGATGACCTGGAGCTCAATTTCAAGCAAAATCTATTGTTGTCCAATGTGTTCCTGATTTCTGCCGGATTAAACGTCGGAGTGGATGGGATCTTTGATAAGGATAAATTTTATTATGGCCGGGTGCCGTTGTATTTCCAGATTCGTCTGGGCTCGTTTTCTGTTTATGGAATTCCGGCGGTCAGCACGGGCCGGTTCGGTAGCGATCTGGGATTGACCGCGAATGCCGGTGTGTCATTTGGTCAGTATTACAATAAAATATTTATTGAAGCAGGAGTTGGTGATTTTGAAGGGATCGGGACGGCCATTAAAACATTCGGAGTAGGATTTGCCCACCGTTTCTAATGTGCTTATCTTTCGGGTTTTCAATGAATGCCTATGAAAATTGCCATAATCCGGGAAGGAAAGATGCCCAGGGATGCCCGTGTGGTGCTGAAACCAGCACAATGTGCCTTTTTACGGGATACCGAAGGGGCAGATCTGGTCGTACAAAGTTCGCAGGTACGCTGTTACAATGATGAAGAATACCAGGATCTGGGTGTGCCAGTCGTGGATTCGGTGGAGGATTGTGACATACTTATTGGTGTAAAAGAGGTACCGAAAGCGGAATTGATTCCCGGAAAGATCTATTTTTTCTTTTCTCATACGATAAAAGCCCAGCCTTATAACCGGAATTTGCTTCGGGCCGTGCTGGATAGAAAAATCCGGCTAATCGATTACGAAGTGCTGACAGATGAGACGGGGAAAAGGCTGATTGCCTTTGGTTTTTTTGCGGGTATGGTGGGTGCACACAATGCATTGCTCACTTATGGAAAGCGGAGCGGGGCGTTTGAATTGGGCCGTATGAAGGATGCCTTCGACTATGCCCAGATGAGGAAGACTTATGCAGAAATCCGTTGGCCGGCCATCAAAATTGTACTCACCGGACGAGGCCGGGTAGGGCAGGGGGCTGCCAAAGTACTGGACGATATGGGAATCCGAAAGGTGCCACCACAGGAATACCTGAATGGGGACTATTCAGAAGCGGTTTATACCCAGCTCGATTATGAAGACTATGTGCGGCCTCGTGAAAGCTCCGGAAAGACGATTCAGGATTTTTTCAAACACCCGCGTGAATTTGAATCGATATTTGCCCCATATACGCGGGTTTCGGATATTATGATCAACGGGGTGTATTGGGACAATAATGCACCGGCATTCTTCACCAGGGAAGATATGGCAGTCCCAGGTTTTAAGATACGAACCATTGCCGATATTACTTGTGATATTGCTCCGGTTTCCTCTATTCCGTCCACTTTGCGAGCCACCACGATCGACGATCCTTTTATGGGCTATGATCCGCATACCGGTACGGAAACAACACCTTTTCAGGATCACGTGATCGATATGATGACGATTGATAACCTGCCCAATGAATTACCCCGGGATGCGAGCACCTCTTTCGGCCAGCAGTTCATCGAGCATATCTGGCCTGAAATCGCTGCCGGAGCATTTGACCGGGGTATCCTGCTCCGTGGGACCGTGGCTTTGAAGGGTCACCTGGGCCCGGAATTCGGATATTTGAAGGATTATGTGGAGGGGGAGTAGGGTGGCCTACGGCCGTTTG
>CBFGVZ010000234.1:0-4891 GCA_965652315.1 uncultured Saprospiraceae bacterium
CCGGACTTACCGATCCCTATTGTTACGACGCAATAATTCGTCTGGACCGATCCCCTGATTTTGCTTAGTCTGAGATATTACTATGAAGTTCGGTGAGGCCACCACATCGCCCTTTCATCGCTCAAAATCCAACCTCGATTGCAGTAAGATGGTCCTTCATTTTTGGTGCGATGATTATCCTGTAAACACCACTTCCGTTGCCCCAAATCCGTATTTGGGGTGATGTTCATTGGTGAAAGACCTGACCCGGGAGTCGTATTCCAGACGCTTGTGAACCTCATTTTTCAAGCGGCCTGAACCGACCCCGTGAATGATGAATACGCGGTCCACATTCATAGACCGGGCTTTGTCCATATACCAGGCAAATGTTTTCATCTGCTTGTTGTAAATTTCTTCCGGTGGAACAGCGCCGGGATCCTTAAACAATTTTTCGGCGTGAAGGTCCAGTTCCCGGTTGAAGACCGCTAATTCCGACAAATCGCGGATTATCCCACTCTGAGTTTTGACCTTATCCACAGGTGACTCTAATTTTATCGGCCCAACAATATCAGCCAGGCCTGATGTTTCCTTGCCCGGACTCCACAAGGAATATGATCGCCCCGGGCGGTTACCCCACTTAGAAAGCACTGACATCTTCACAAAATGCGTGGGCTTGGTTTTTATTTTGCGTTCAAAGGTTTCCACATGCCCCTGATTTGTATGACGCTCTATCGTGATCTCAAAATGAGGGTAATCATTGATTTGATCATAGGGCATGTTTCCAAACAACCCGAATGTGCCCGGGGCCAGATCTCCTTTTAGAGGAATGGGATCGAGCCCCCCATTAAATGTTATCTCTCCGTCAATCACAAAACGACTCGTTGTTTCATTTTGATACGCAACTTGTAGGTTCTGATCTTCTTCCCGGTGAACCAATACTAATTCTAAATTTCCCATTCATTTTTTTGTTATATCATCCATGTGGTGAATCCATCCACTGGGGTGGACGGACGAGGTCTGGGTTCAAAATCGTGCCGACCGAGGAAAAACATTCCCAGGATAACTTCTCCTTCACCGAGTTCAAGCAGGTGAGTAAATGCCTCTACCGCCGGAGCTCCCGTGGACCAGTAACCGCCCATTCCAAGCGCATCTGCGTAGATCCATAAGTTTTGCACCGCCATAGCCGTAGATGCTATTTCTTCCCATTCCGGCACCCTTTCACGGGGATCCCGCTGATAGCCAATGATAATTACAGCCTGAGACTGGTCCATTTTTTCTGCGATCCGAACCCCTTTTTCCGGTTTTGCCGTGTAATTTTCAATATAATTTTTAACCTGCCGGGCCATCTCAACCTTGGAATCTTTCATGATCACCCGAAAACGCCACGGTTCAGTTAATTTGTGCGTGGGTGCGAAGCGGGCAACCTCGAGCAATCGACTGACTTCTTCCGGTTTTATTTCCTTATTATTAAATCTGTCGGGGTATATTGCGCGACGTTTTGCGATGACCTCAAGGGCCTGGTCGTTCATGATTTCAATGCTTTTTTCCATAAATATAACTTGATTTTATTTCAACAATGCGCCATTGGGTACTTGCGGATCTGTGGAAGCTAAAATGATGGCTCCCTGTTCGTCCTCAAACCCAACCAACAAAAATTCACTCATAAACGGCCCGATTTGCTTTGACGCAAAGTTGGTTACCCCGATGACCGGTCGACCTGGCAAATCTTCCGGCTGGTAATGGACCGTTATTTGAGCACTGGTTTTGAGAACACCTAACTCCCTACCAAAATCAACCCATACTTTCAAGGAAGGTTTACGGGCCTCTGCAAATCGCTCTGCCCTTACGACAGTACCTTTTCGAAGGTGGACGTTTTCAAAATCCGACCATTGAATAATTTCTTTTTCCGTCTTCATCATCCAAAAATAGCCATCATATTTGGAGAATCATACTGGTCAATTCTCAATTTACTTCAGAAATACTCCGGTACTTTCAGATATTTTGAGAATCGCGGCTTATATTTGCAGCCAATTTGACAATTGCACTTCTTATGCCTAAAGATCACAGTATATCATCCGTATTAATTATCGGTAGCGGTCCCATCATCATAGGCCAGGCTTGTGAATTTGATTATTCCGGATCGCAGGCATCGCGATCGCTCCGGGAAGAAGGGATTGAGGTTACCCTGATCAATTCCAATCCGGCAACGATAATGACTGATCCTGTCACGGCTGACCATATATATTTGTTGCCTCTGACGCCTGAAAGCATCGAAAAGATTCTCCAGGAAAGGAAAATCGATGCGGTCCTCCCTACTATGGGCGGACAGACCGCTCTGAATCTGGCCATAGAAGTAGGTAAGCTGGGTATTTGGGAGAAATACGATATTCGCTTGATTGGTGTAGATCTAAACGCCATCGAAATCACCGAAAACCGGGAAGCCTTTCGGCAATTGATGGTGGATATTGGTATGCCGGTAGCCACCTCCCACATTGCGAACAGTTTTTTGGAAGGGAAGGATGCCGCGCAAAAAATCGGGTTCCCATTGGTGATCCGCCCAAGTTATACTTTAGGTGGTACAGGTGGTGGTTTTGTCATGGAAGAAAAAGATTTCGACGAAGCCCTTCGTCGTGGTCTTGATGCGTCACCCACCCATGAAGTCCTTGTGGAAGAGGCCGTGCTGGGGTGGAAGGAGTTTGAGCTGGAATTGCTGCGGGATCGAAACGATAATGTAGTGATTATCTGTACGGTAGAAAATATGGACCCCATGGGCATCCATACAGGAGACAGCATTACGGTTGCCCCGGCCATGACTTTGTCGGACACTACCTTTCAGCGGATGCGGGACATGTCAATTAAGATGATGCGTTCACTCGGCAATTTTGCGGGTGGATGTAACGTACAATTTGCCATCGACCCGGATTCAGAGGATATTATCGCGGTGGAGATCAACCCGCGGGTATCGCGTTCCTCCGCACTGGCCAGTAAAGCTACCGGGTACCCCATCGCCAAGATTGCAGCCAAACTCGCTATTGGATATACCCTCGATGAGCTCAAAAATCAGGTCACCGGTAGTACGTCCGCGTATTTTGAACCGACGCTGGATTACGTGATCGTCAAAATGCCCCGTTGGAATTTCAATAAATTTTACGGATCCAGTCATGAATTGGGTCTTCAGATGAAATCGGTAGGAGAAGTGATGGCGATCGGTCGTTCCTTTATAGAGGCTTTGCAGAAAGCTTGTCAGGCGCAGGAAAACAATCGCATGGGACTGGGAGCAGACAAGAAGGAATGGATCCGTACGGAGGATATTCTGCAGCGCCTGGAAAAACCTTCCGATGATCGGGTATATCGCATCAAGGACGCTCTCCGACTGGGCGTTCCGGTCAGCACGGTACATCGATTGACGGGCATCGATCCTTGGTTTTTGAAAGAAATACTCAAACTGGTTCGCCTGGAACAACGACTCACGCATTACAATGTTGCGGAGGATATCGGCCCTGACTTCATGCTGGAACTGAAACAACACGGATATTCTGATGCACAGATTTCCTGGCTGATGCGACTGGATGAAGAAGAAGTCAGCCGGCATCGGAAAGATAATCTCAATATCAGGCGGACCTATAAGGTCGTCGATACCTGTGCAGCCGAATTTGAAGCGGAAACTCCTTATTTCTATTCTACATTCGAGCAGGAAAACGAAAGTATCCCCTCGGACAAAAAGAAAATTATCGTTCTGGGTTCCGGTCCCAATCGGATTGGTCAGGGCATCGAATTTGATTATTGCTGTGTACATGGGGTATTGGCCATCAAAAATGCAGGGTATGAAGCCATCATGGTCAATTGCAACCCGGAAACCGTGTCCACGGATTTCGATATCGCTGATAAGTTGTATTTCGAACCTGTCTTCTGGGAACATCTGGAAGAGATCATTGAACTGGAAAAACCTGAAGGCGTGATCGTCCAGCTCGGCGGTCAGACAGCTCTGAAACTGGCCGAAAAATTATACGAAAAAGGAATTCCAACCATTGGAACGGATTTCAAATCTCTTGACCTGGCTGAAGACCGCGGCCGGTTCTCGGATATGCTCAAAGAACTGGATATCCCCTACCCCAATTATGGAGTGGCCAATTCGGTGGACGAAGCCATCGAAATAGCCAACCGCGTAGGGTATCCTGTACTGGTGCGACCTTCCTATGTATTGGGAGGTCAACGAATGCGGATCGTAATCAACGACCAGGAACTGGAACGCCATGTACTCAGTATTTTCAAACACCTGCCGGACAACCGTGTTCTGATCGACCATTTTCTACGGCGTTCACACGAAGCTGAAATCGACGCAATATGTGATGGCGAAGACGTGCACATCATGGGCATCATGGAACATATCGAACCCGCCGGCATCCACTCAGGAGATAGTAGCGCTGTTCTTCCCCCGTATAGTTTGCCCCAATCTAGTATCGATACCATGGTACAATATACGAAAAAACTGGCCACCGCCCTTCACACGGTAGGTCTAATCAACATTCAGTTTGCGATCAAGGACGACAAGGTATACGTTATTGAAGCCAATCCACGGGCTAGCCGGACAACGCCATTTATTGCCAAAGCATATGGAATACCGTACATACAACTGGCCACGGAAGTCATGCTCGGCATTAAAAAGGTCAAAGACTTTGATGTGCAGAAAAACCTTGAAGGATATGCGATCAAGATCCCGGTCTTTTCGTTTGACAAGTTCCCTAACGTCGATAAAAGTCTGGGGCCTGAAATGAAATCAACGGGTGAAAAAATTCTGTTTATCAAAGATTTGTCTGATCCTTATTTCCGGGAATTGGATAAACGACGATCAATGTACCTCAGTATGTAAGGTTTTTGGTCGTGCATCTTAGTATTAAGATTCAAGAACATC
>CBFGVZ010000235.1:0-4878 GCA_965652315.1 uncultured Saprospiraceae bacterium
AATGTCAACACCCAGATCATTTTGTAATTCCCAGAAATTGAAATTATCCGGTACGCCCCAGAATCTGATTTTCAGATTCTGACGGTGTACCTTTTTGATTGTTTCCTGTAATGCCTGGATCTGATCTGGTGAAAGGCCGGAGGAATCGATCGTTCCGGGAACCACATTACTAAAAGAACTACTCACCATAAAAACCTTGGGTCTCAATGCTTCTGGGATTTGGTCGGACAGCCTGCCATCGATCAATACCGATGGCGGGAGGGACGACCAGATTTCCTGGGGCGGCCGATGTCCGCTGATTATAAGGTGGAGAGCCGGATGTGGTGTTCCCAGTAAATCAGGATAATCCTGTACCAGACCCAGGATATACTCGAGGATCTGGTCCGGATTGTTTTTGATGTCCAGCATAAGGGCCAGAGAAGCCGATTTTTCCTCATATATACGACCGTATTCAGTTAGCTTTTGGCGGAGTTCCATGAGGTACATCGTTTCGAGATCGCGGTTTTCAGCGATTTCGGACTGGTCGTGTGCCACTTTAATCACACCATTGTCGTCATACAAATCTGCTTCCATGATGCCGACCTGATAATCGTAGGCGTGGTGAAATGGTTGCGCTTTCTGATAATCGTTGTGCGCAAGAACATCCTGCATGGTATATGACAGGTCCGAACGGTCCTGACAACCTATTAGAACAGCAGAGGTCATCCACCCTAGTAACAGAACCACAGGTAAAAGCCCTAAATGGCTCTCTCCCCGGTGTCTATACTCCGAGACTCCAGCCTTCACGGTATTCGCGTTTTACGAATGCATTTGCTGGGTCAAAGTTGGTGATTTTCATATTCTCACCATCCCACAACAGGATTTTATGCCTTCCGGGATAATTGTACCCTTTTCCGTCGGATCGGGCTTCCCGGTAATCATAGCTGCGGATGGCCAGGTTTCCCATCAAGACCGATTCGGTCAGTGGTCCCGCTATACTAAATGGCGAACTTAGTTCCTTAAATTTTTTGCTATCGCGACCTGCGATGCAGGCATTGACCCACTGAGCCTGATGACCACCAGAACCTCCTTCTACGCGAGGTTCGGTTTGCGGAATGTTGACTGCATTGGTCAGGGATGTAGGCAGTAATCTCGGATCTCTTCCATAAGTCGAACACATCATTTTGCCTCTGGTCCCTTCGATGATCACGCCATTACCTCCATCTCCCATGACCTCATCGGGGCCGAGTTCGGGTGGACGGGAAGGTTGGATTCCACCGTCCATCCAATGGAATTCGATGTTGTTGCCGTTGGAATCTTTTTCAAACTGGAGTGTGATATGCGAAGCGATAGGCCCTGAATCCGGAAAGTAGGCTTGTCCCCAATTCTCCACGTAACGTGTGGAAATGCTGCATTCCGCTGACGAAGGATATCCCAGACCCAGCACCCTGAATGGGGGTTCCATGATGTGGCAGGCCATATCACCCAGTGCGCCAGTTCCGTAATCCCACCAGCCCCTCCAGTTGAATGGAACGACATTTTCCACGTAATCTTTATACGGTGCAGTACCCAGCCAAAGATCCCAATTGAGTTCTTTGGGAACGGGGGGATTTTTTTCCGGCCACGGGATGCCTTGTGGCCATACCGGTCGATTGGTCCAGCAATATACCGTATGCGCTTCACCGATCAGGCCGGCATTGTACCATTCGATCATCTGACGAACCCCATCGCCGGAGGAGCCCTGATTACCCATCTGGGTGACAACCTGATATTTTTCAGCGGCTTCGGTCAACATACGTGCTTCGTAAATATCATGTGTTAGCGGCTTTTGAACATAAACATGTTTACCCAGTTGCATGGCTGCCATAGCCTGAATGGCGTGATTGTGATCCGGGGTGGAGACGGTCACCGCGTCGATGGAATCCCCCATTTTGTCCAGCATCTCTCTGAAATCAGCATAGTATGCGGCATCGGGGAAACGCTCCCTGCTGGCTTTGGATTGACGGTCATCAACATCGCAGAGTGCTACGATATTGGCATTGCCCGATTCAAAACTGCTGGCGATATCACTGCGTCCCTTCCCGCCGGCTCCGATACCGGCGATGTTGAGTTTGTCACTGGGAGCGGTGTATCCTTTTCCGCCCAACACGGACCTGGGAACGATGTACAGACCGGCCATGGCGGCAGCCCCTTTTTTCATAAATTCCCGTCGGTCATTGTGATTTGTATCGTGTTTTTTCATGGTATGTATTAATGTATTTTATTAAAATATTTTTACCGGCATAATTTAGGCTAAAATTATTTGAAATGCCAAATAATATTGGGGAAAATTGTTTCATCGTAAATTTCAAAAAGCAGGGAGTCGTGGAAAATTTCCCGAGTCGTGAATGGTGTTTGCAGGGAAGCGTTGGGCTAGGATTAACGTTCTTCAACCTGGAATTCGATATTTTTTCTGACAGTAGTGGTCTGAAAAAAATGCCGGCACCTTATGGAACTTATAGTATGTAGGTGCTAACTTTTAGTTTGTTGGCTGGCCAGCGGCAACTATAACCGACTGAACACCCGATCGAACATCTCCCGATGGCAGGTTGACTCCCCCGCTACGATGTGTCCGGAAGATTTCCAGGCTTCGGGGTCTCCCTTAAAATCGGTTACGATGCCACCGGCTTCTTCGATGACCAGAGCACCCGCAGCCACATCCCACAAATGCAGGTCAAATTCGAAGAAACCGCCATACACCCCGGCTGCCACATGAACCATATCGAGAGCTGCTGAGCCACATCGGCGCATTCCACGGCAGGCACCCATAAAATGTTCGAAATACCGAAGATAAATCTCTTTGTGCTCAAAGCGGTAATAGGGAAAACCGGTAGCGATCAGTGATTTTTCCAATGGACTGGATTCCAGCGTCAGTCTTTCTCCGTTTTTCCAGGCGCCGTGCCCCCGGGATGCGTAAAATTCATCTTCCCGCATGACGTCAATCACCAAACCCCAGATCAACTGGTGATCCCGGTTGCTCAAAGCAATACTTACCGAAAATTCTTCCAGTCCGTGGATGAAATTGGTCGTGCCATCAAGGGGGTCAATGATCCAGTAATATTCCCGGCTATCATCCTGTGCAATGGTATCTTCTTCGGTTATAAATCCAAAATCGGGAAACAGAGATTTCAATCCCCCGGTGATGATGCCTTCGGATTGACGGTCCACAAAAGAAACCAGACTGTTGTCAAATTCTTTCGTTTCTTCTTCAAAGTCTTTTTTGTTGAAATGTTCCTGGATGAACCTGGCCGCCTGGCGACCTACCTCCAGAAGTTCATTATGTATTCGTCCGCCAATAGGAATATCCATGGCTCAATCCATATGGGCTTCCACGGCTTTGACCTCGGGAATCATTCGCTTAAGCATCCCTTCAATCCCCGCTTTCAGTGTAATTAGTGAGGATGGACAGCCACTGCAGGCTCCCTGCAACAGCACGGAAACCACTCCATCGTCGTACGATTCAAATTCGATATTTCCCCCATCTCCTGCCACTGCAGGCTTAACGTAGGTCTCGATCAGATCCTTAATACGCATGACGATCTCGCCCTCATCACCAGAATAGACGATGCCTTCCTTTTCTCTTTTGGCCGCCTCCTGCTCACGAATGTATTCATCATACACCTCGTTGACGATTGGTTTATCATTCTCCACGTATGTTTTGAGAAATGACTTGATCAACAGCATGATATCCTCCCAGCTATAGTTGAGTTCCTTGGTAACTGTCACGAAATTGTTGGAAATATAAACGCCTTTGACGTAGGGAAATTCAAACAATTCGGTGGCCAGCGGGGAGTACTGCTTTGCCAGCTCTTCTTCCTGAAAATCAGCCGTACCGCGATACAACATGTTATTTGTTACAAATTTCAGCGCCTCCGGATTGGGTGTCCGTTCGGTATATAATAGAACTGGATTTTTGGTTTTAGTCTGAGTTTCCATGTAATAGATTTATGTTGATGTATGTTTTGAAACAGTCTATTGGTCTAAAGGTTTCGGCTGGACACAAATTTATAAAAAATGAAGACAGCCCAAAAATTATTCCCCATGGAAAGAGGTGGGGCATTGACTGATAACTTTTACATTTGTGGAAAATCACGGTTGACCCAGCCCTATGACGATTACTATTTTTTTGATACTTTTCATCGGCTTTATAGCTTCCCTGGTTCGCTCCACATTGGGTTTTGGTGAATCCCTTATTGCTGTACCGTTGTTTTCCCTGTTTATACCGGTAGAAATAGCAGTACCGCTTTCGGTGATGCTTTCCATCGTCATCGCGCTGATCATCATCCTTCAGGATCACCGGAAAATTCATTTTCACAGTGCCCGATGGCTGATCCTTTATGCAATTCCCGGAATTCCCCTGGGCGTACTTTTTCTGCTATATGGAAATGAATTCCTCATTAAATCGATCCTGGGATTACTTATCATAGTTTATGCGATTTATTCGCTGGTGGGAAAAAATAACCTGGTTCTTCCGGCTGACCACAAAGGGTGGCTATTCACCTGTGGCTTTTTATCGGGGGTGTTCGGTGGTGCATATGGCCTGAATGGTCCGCCACTGGTAGTCTATGGGCACCAAAGACGATGGGATGCTGCTCGGTTTCGAGCTACCCTGCAGGCTTATTTTTTACCGGTGAGCGTACTTACTGTAGGGGGATATTTTGCAAAAGGGTTGGTCACAACAGAAGTGACGACTTATTTCGGTTGGTGTCTGATCCCGACGATTCCGGCTATTTTCATCGGTCGGTTTCTCAATCACCGCCTGGCTGATGGGGTGTTCTACCGATATGTATATGCGGGCCTGATCGGGATTAGCATAGTGTTGATAGGTAGTGTGTGGTTTTGAATATCTTAGATTGTGAC
>CBFGVZ010000236.1:0-4866 GCA_965652315.1 uncultured Saprospiraceae bacterium
TACCCACACCCCATGTAAAATTCTCGTAATCTCATCTCTACATTCTACCCTGAGCAACTACTCCTTTTCCTCAATGATATTCCCCGGATGGATAAAAGATGGAGGATCGCTGGCGGGAAATGTTTGTTCCAGTTGTTCGTCGATTTTTCTTTCGAGTTCCTCTCTTTTTTTAGCCTCTGGATTGAGTTCCTTTATCGATTTTTCATTCCGGTGGGGATCTGTTGGTCGATTATCCATGGTTGATTTGTTTTATCATGAATGAGTACCTTTATAACTGTGAAGAAGAATTAAAAAGTACTTTAAAATCGATAAGTGTTAAGGCGAGGCTGCCTGTACACTCCATCAGAACCTTACATAGCGCTCCGGGATTGATCGGAAATCAGCCTCTTCCTACAGCGTCACTCATAACCTGATCCGCAGTTGTTCCAGAAATCCAACCCACTCCCTGTTTTATAGGCAAAGAATCTGCTTTACAAATAGGAGGAGGTAGCCTGCTGTATCACCTGATCTCGTCCAGGGCCATTGGACACGATAAATGCCGGTATTCCGGTTCGGTCTTCCAGAAATCGGATGTATTTCTGCGCTGGCTCGGGTAATTCGTCAAATTCACGTGCGGCTGTAATGTCTTCATTCCATCCAGGGATAGCCTTGTACTGGACATCGATGTGCTGGGCATCCAGATCGTAGGGGAGTTGAGTAGTGACCTCGCCATTGATCTTATACGCATCGCCAACCAAAATCGGGTCAAACGAAGAAAGTACATCCAGTTTGGTAATGACCAGTCGGGTAACTCCATTGATCATGATACTGAAATTGAGCTGAGGCAGATCCAGCCACCCACAGCGTCGGGGACGCCCCGTTGTCGCTCCGAATTCGTGACCGAGGTCTTGTAATTTATGCCCGTTTTCATCGAACAATTCGGTTGGAAATGGCCCGCTGCCTACCCGGGTGCAATATGCTTTTGTGATGCCGATGACTTCGCCGATTTTGGATGGGGCTATACCCAATCCGCTACACACTCCGCTACTCGTGGTGTTGGAAGAGGTGACGTAGGGATAAGTTCCGTATTCGATATCGAGCATGGTGCCCTGGGCTCCCTCAGCCAGAATGGATTGATTGTCGGTCAGTGCTTGATTGAGTAAATACTCTGCATCAATGTGTGGAATGTCCCGGATGGCTTCCAGGCTGGCAAACCAGTGCTCTTCCTCTGCTGCCAGGTCAAATTCCACTTCATCGTACATTTGATACAGGCGAAGATGCTTCTCTTTTAATTTTTCATATTTCTGTCTGAAATCTGGTGCAAAAAGGTCGCCGTACCGCAGTCCGTTCCGACCGGTTTTGTCCATATAGGTAGGACCAATGCCCTTGAGTGTGGAGCCGATCTTGGCTTTGCCTTTGTCAGCTTCAGAGGCTTTGTCCAGCAGCCGATGTGTAGGAAGAATAAAATGTGCGCGGTTCGAGATTTGCAACTGTTGGCTGACCCGGACACCTTCCTGCTCTACATTGGCAATTTCTTTACTGAGTGTAACGGGATCGATGACCACACCTGCTCCGATCACATTCATAATGTGTTCGCGGAAAATCCCGGAGGGGATGGTATGGAGAACATATTTTTTATTGTCAAATATAAGGGTGTGTCCTGCATTGGGTCCACCCTGGAACCGACATATATAATCGTAATCGGTGGCCAGACTGTCCACGATCTTACCTTTACCTTCATCACCCCATTGGAGGCCCAAAATAACATCTACCGGCATGAGTTTGTAATTTGTCTGCTTTGTGAAACAAACCGCAAAATTACACTATATATATCACAATATGGCTTAATCTCACAAATTATGCGGGATTTTCATCGCATCCATCCTTGCATCGACCGTAAAGGTTGAGATTGTGGTGCGTGATCTTAAAATCCATAAGATTGCCCATCATGTTTTTGATTTCCTGGATTCGTGGATCGCAGAATTCCAGGACTTTACCACAATCCACGCAGATGATATGGTCATGCTGTTTGAATCCGAAAGACTTTTCGTACTGGGCCAGGTTTTTACCGAACTGGTGTCGTTTGATCAGATCGGAGCTGACGAGTAATTCCAAAGTATTGTAAACCGTAGCCCGACTGACCCGGTAATTCTGATTTTTCATCTGAATGTACAGCGCCTCAGCATCGAAATGATCATCCCGATTGTAGATTTCCTTCAGGATGGCATATCGCTCCGGAGTCTTGCGCAGTTTGTTTTTCTCCAGGTGGGTCGTGAAGATTTGTTTGACCTGCTCATAAATTTCCTTGTTCTTTTCTTCAGGTACCATGATTTTGTTTTTTTAATCGATTCGTCGCACACTGGATATGCCATCCAACTCATTGAGCGATTTAATAATAAGATTGAGTTGGTTCGTATTGTGAATCAACAAACTGACTTTTGCTTCAAAATAACCCTCTTCTCCTTCGATGTGAAAGGAGCGAATGTTGAGATTGAACTTGTTGGAGATCAGTCTGGTCAGATTCTGTATCACGCCTACTCCTTGATCGATTCCGACGATCTTCAGGTCTGCAACAAATTCTTTATCCATATTGTTCGCCCAGTCGGCCTTCATTATCCGATATCCATAATTGGATAACAAATGCTGGGCATTGGGGCAGTTGTACCGATGGATTTTGATTCCTTCTTTGGTCGTGATGAATCCAAAGATATTGTCGCCATTGACCGGATTACAGCAGTTTGCGAACGAATACTGGAATTTGTCTCCGGGCTCCCCATTGAGCAGTATAACGGGGGAGTCCTTTTTTTTCCGATTTCTTTTGGACGGTGGTAAGACGGTTGCTTTGGACTTTTCTTTTGTTTGTTCAATGATTTCGCCGTCCTCTACTTCGATTTTTTTGAAAATGTTTTGAATCGAGATATTATCCTGTGCGATATCGTAATACAGGTCAATCCGACTATCATATCCCGCTTCTTCGACAACCTGATCGATGTTCTGTTCAAAATCCAGTTTGAGGTTGCGCAGTTTTCGCTGAAGTGCTTCTTTCCCCAGTTCTCCAATCCGCTTTTTTTCTTCTTTGATGGCGGATTTGATCTGGCTTCTGGCGCGGGAAGTGATCACGAGTTTAAGCCAGTCTTCGGTGGGCTTTTGATTTTTGGAAGTGGTTACATGGATCTGATCCCCGTTCTGAAGAACATATCCCATGGGGACCAGTTTGTTGTTTACCTTGACCGCGATACAATGATAACCGATATCAGTATGAATGCTGAAAGCAAAATCCAATGCAGTAGCTCCTTTGGGTAATACTTTGACTTCGCCCATGGGCGTATAGACGAATACTTCTTCACTGAAAAGATTGTTCTTGAAGTCATTGATAAATTCGATCGCGTCTTTTTCTTCATCTTCGAGGATTTCGCGGATACTGTCGAGCCAGGGATCAAAATAATTGTGATTACTGATCCCCTTGTATTTCCAGTGTGCAGCAAAACCACGTTCTGCGATCTCATCCATACGCTCTGAGCGAATCTGCACTTCTACATATCGTCCACCTGGGCCGATGACAGTAGTGTGAAGTGATTCATATCCGTTGGACTTGGGCGTGGAAATGAAATCTTTCAATCGTTCGGGAATAGGGGTATGCACGTCCGTCACGATGGAATATATCTGCCAGCAGGTTTGTTTTTCCAGCTCGTGAGGAACATCGACGATTATCCGTACTGCAAAGAGGTCATAGATTTCTTCGAACGGGACATTTTTCTTTTTAATTTTATTGTAGATCGAGGAGATGGATTTGGGTCTTCCTGTGATCCGGTATGGTATACTCAGGGCGTCGATGCTGGACCTGAGTGGTTCGATAAACCCTTCAATATATTTGTCCCGTTCGGATTTGGTCTGATTGAGCTTTTTTGCAATATTTTTGTAGGTATCAGGCTCCATGACTTTCAGTGAAATATCCTGAAACTCGGTCCGCAGGTTGTAAAAGCCCAGGCGGTGTGCCAGCGGAGCGTATATATAACTGGTTTCTGCCCCGATTTTCAGTTGTTTTTCACGGGGCATACTTTTGATGGTCCGCATATTATGCAACCGGTCGGCCATTTTGATCAGGACGACGCGCACATCAAAGAGGAGGGTGCTCAGCACTTTCCGGAAATTTTCGGCCTGGGGCGTGTCCGTTTGATAAGATTTGGCCAGCTTGGTCAGGCCGTCTACCAGCAAACTCACTTTCTTGCCAAAGATTTCCTCGATATCCTTTAGCGTGATCGAGGTGTCTTCTACGGTATCATGGAGCAGGGCGGCAATCACAGCAGTGGGACCCAGGCCCATTTCATCCACACAGATTCGAGCTACCTCGATGGGGTGAAAAATATAGAGTTCACCGGATTTGCGCCGTTGATCCGCATGGGATTCAAAGGCAATATCGAAGGCTTTCCGAATCTGGACCCGGTCCTCATCGTTCATTTTGCCATCCAATGACAGCATCAGCCGGTCAAAGGCCGCCTGGACCTCTGCCATCGTGCTTTCCGGATATGTGACATTTACCGCCATATTATTATTCATTCACACAAAATACAACCCTTCTGCTGATATATTGGTTCAGAGAGAGATAGGTCGCATTGGATTTCCAAATGAAAATTATAAATTAATTGGCAATTCAGGATGGTTTCCTTTAACTTTAAATGAAATTGACAGAAAAGTTTTTGCATCCTCAACTGATTGATTCAGTTTTAGGATGCCGAATTCGGGCATTCTGGTTAAAAAAATGTGGGTTATTGACTTTTTATTCGATGATATCGTACTATATTTGCGCACTTATTCAGAAAATGCGGGTGTGGTGGAATTGGTAGACACGCTAGACTTAGGATCTAGTGCCGCGAGGCTTGGGGGTTC
>CBFGVZ010000237.1:0-4862 GCA_965652315.1 uncultured Saprospiraceae bacterium
ATGGATCGATCGTAGCGATCACTTCCTGGGTATAGGTGAATTCCCGGTTCGTAGAAGTATGCGGTGCACACCAGTCTATCACGGTCCAGTCGATGATGTACTTTTTCATTCCTTCGGCACCCACTACATCCAGTTCTTTGACTGTAGGACCTACCGCAAAAGAATTGCACAATTTACCGACCAAATGATCTTTGACGGTAACCGCACCTACCGAAGCAGGCAGGAAGCTTTGTGAAAGTCCCTGTGGCAGACAGATTGGTTCGTCTTTCGTACCGACATTAGCAGGCAGGTCAAACATACTCTCCCGCATTCCACAGGCAGACTGTACATTGATCACCTGCTCTATCTCCCAGGCAGGAGCATGATGTCCACAACCATTGGTAATAAAAAACCGGCGGGTTATAGTACCCTGACCGCATTCATCCAGGTCAACCCAGACGTCTTGGGTACAGGAAGCAGCACAGTTGATTCCTATAATACCCTGGGCAGCACTCTGATCTACCGTATCGATATAAGTGGTCTTAGTAATTTCTGTAACCCAATCAATCGTTTCATCGTGATTTTTTACGGCGATTTTTTCTTCTTTGGATTCTTCCTTACAGATCACGTTGGAGTAATCGAAGTACAACAGATCCTCATCAAGTAGATTTCCATCAATATCGGTAGGTCGATTTTGGTTATCCACCCACGTTTTGATGTAAAATCCAAATGCGTTATCCAGGGCAGCAAATGCTGCAGAATCAGCTTCACTACCCGCACCACCTGTCAATGCTGCAGCTTCTACAATATCCTTATAGAATATATTGTATGCTTCGCAGGAAATATTCAGGTCTGGCAACCGCTTGACCAGGCGAGCATTGCTGTTATCTTCAACATAGATATCGGTCCATTGAGTACTCCAGTTGCAGCAGTAATCCATTACCAGCAATTCTCCAGTAACATTTTGACAGGCATCGTGGCATTTGACCGGGACTGCTTTGGACCAACCGCCACCCAATAGGGCCACTTCCGTCCCAAACCCGGTATAAAAGATATTGTCAAATATGAGTTCCAATTCCTGAACATCAAGTTTATTGCCATGTTCATCGACTTTCGAACAATTATCAGCAAGGTAGGCAGCAATCGCATATACCCAGCCAAAAACTATTTTGTGGTAGCAATCCGCTCCATCTTCCCACAACCATACGATCTGATTATAGTAATATTCTTCTATTTCACCTTCATTTAGAAACTTAGATAATGCATATACATTATATCCATATCCATTATGATTTGTATATCCGCCTCCATTCACGGCGGCATAGGCCACTTTTGAATCAAAACCAACTGCTTCAAGGATTTCCACCCAGGATTTGTACGGTTCATCAACATCAGCGCATAAATCTACACAATCGGGATCCGCATTCCAGTCCGGCCGACGGGCCAGGATCAGTTCGATTGCACAGTTATCCCAGCTACCTTCATCCAGCGTTTCAGCTTTGACCCAGGCAGTTTTGTCGAGCAGGGTTACGTTGACTTCACGATTGGTTACAACGGTAGGCGGAATGTCATCCTTGATGGTAATATATTTGGTCCAGGTACTTTGGTTCCAGCAATTGTCCGCTGCTTCATATACTACTGGAATCGTATAATAACAATCGTTGAATGGTACTCGAATTGGATTAGACGTATGGGAATAAGTGTAAACATAGCATGTATCACCGTTTGCCATGATCTTGTACTCCACATTAGTCTGTTCCAGTGATACAGCTCGTGTACCTCCCAGACCATCTACCATCGCTTTGACAGAATGAACACCGCTACAATTATCAACTACTTTCACATCTGGTACAAAAACTGTTGCAGCACAATCGTGAGAACCCACCCGGTAAACGGTCGGATTACACTCCTCGAGTTGTCTGGCCAATTCATATTGCTCACCATTTCGGATCGCAGCCTGGATTTCGTCATGATCCCAGTATTCGAATGGTGAAATACATTCATAACCATTGAAACCCAACAATTCCGGAATGGGGGTCTCATTATCATTTTCATCATTCTCTTCTGGTCTTTCAGGATACACTCTATATGGATAACAAAAGTCAAAAATTGGTCCTATGGTGTCGATCAGGGTCTGCCACTGACTGGTATGGATCTTAATGGCTTTGTCAGTACAAGTGTATTCCACTACTATGCTGGTATCGGCAGCCACATAAAAATCACAGGGCGGTTCTTGAGCATCTATAGCACAATAATTAGGTGATACGGCCCAGCAGGTCTGGGTTATCCAGGAGTCCACACCACGGGTTTGAGGGCAAGCGCCCGTCCAATCCGGAATTTCTTCCTTTTTGACTGTAATTCCACAATGTATGCCTGTAGGCAAACAAACTACAGAACATTCAAGTTCTCCTTCACTTACCGGAGGTGTAATTCCTTCTTCAATAGTGAGCGGCGGTAATTGAATATGAATACAGTCAAAAGTATCATCTGCACCAATGTCGCAGTATGACCGGCAATCACCCGTACCATATATATATGGCCAACCACCTGCAAACCAGTATGGCGCAATACCATTGCCACTATAAAACCAGTCCGCATCGACCTGCTCAAAGTTACCTCCTTCTGAAAGCACCCAATCTCCTTGTTCCAGTAAAAGATAGGGGTAGAAATCATATAACACTCCAGCCAGGAAAGTAATTGGGTTTTCATTGAGCTCGATCAGTAACTGCAGGAAACCATATAATTTTTGTTCATTAGTCGTACTGGCAAGCAAATCAAGGGCATACTTACCAGTAATCAAATCTTCTATAGTGACTACTGTACCATTTGCCTTACGCAAAAGTACACAATCCAGATAATCCTCCCAAACAGCTACTCCCTGAGCCCAGGCTACTGCCAATCCGGAAAGAATGATGGTGGCTGGAATCTGATAGGTTACACCTCTCAGTTTCGCATTGGGGCGCTCGTAATCATGGAGTCCAACAGGTTGCTTCCAGGAAACAAATCTTTTCAGTGACTCCCCGTCATTGGATACCGGTTCAAGCTCACAGTAGAAGGAATCTTCATTGTTCCCCACAAAAGCACCAGGCGTCAACTGAGGAATCCGGAAGACCACAATGGTATCGGTCAAAGTTGCCAGATTGCCTTCTTTATCATAAGATTCCCAGGTCCTGAAAATAATCTCGGAAGTGTCGCTGTCCACGTTGCAGGGAATTGGCATGATCCAGTCAGGTTGTGCCTGTGGAGATGTTGCCTTCCCACCACAGGGAGCTTCTGCTTTAGGTTTATATTTTGAATCAGTTGGCGACGGCACAGCACCACAATAAACATAGATCTTTCTCTCCGAAACATTTTCTCCCGTCAAGGTGTTGCCCAGGGCACTTATGAGGGTTACGCCAGGCGTATTAGTCAGATTCATTACACCCAGGTTACAGGTTCCAAATGCATTGGTTACTGTAAAGGCAATCGATTTGCCCAGATAACCACAAGCATACCAGGTCTGAGTTTCATCAGCAGAGCTGAATATTAAATCATCTCCAATTTTCCCACCCCATTGGTTGATCAGCCGAACCGTGCAAGGTACGCTAATCGATGCGTGGTTACTGACAAAATCATCCAGTCCAAATTCCACATAACCATCTTCATTTATGGCCGGGGAAAATCTGGAACAGTTTGGCGCCACTTGCGCATTTGATTGCATCGGAAGCGCGAACAAAAACAAAGCCAGAAGGGAAACCAAACCCCTGACCCAGTTTGTGCCCAGATACCACGATGGCAGAATTGATGTAAAATTCGTCTTTTTCATGAGTTCTAGTTTTGTTTAATTAACAATCGGTTCTTTAAAATTTGAAAATCTAAGGTATTTTAAGTCCTTTATGTATCCAGAAAAGATGGTAATCCCCCAGCCCGATTATACAGGCCATATAACAAGTCAGGTTCAGTACCAGATTCAGGAAGTATGCGTAGAGGTTTCTTCATACGAAGTATTTAGCCGTTCAGAATCAAGAGTCCACAGTTCAGGATGAATTTCGCTATACGTACACCCACCTTAACTCTCGTTCATTATATCACAATTCTAAAAGTAATAATAATTATAAATATAACATGCAATAAAGTAACTTTTTTTTAAAATTTTATTTTCATTATATTTAATACAATCATTAACAGTATACAGAACATATATTTTTTTTACAATATGTTTTTCAGGACTGCCCACATACAGTTATTTGTGACTCCTACATGTCCTACAAAGCCCATATACACTAAATGAGGAGATATTAAGACCACATTTCGGGAATCAAAAAATTTCCACCCCAATAAATGGGTTAAGGTCATGAATGGCGGAGATGACTGAGAAATATTTTAAAAATAAGGGTTAAGATTAAATTATAAGCCCTATAATAAGACCATTTACTACAGAATAATATAAAAGGAATTTCTGTATCCGGGATTTTTACCACTACAAAAGCAAATTGGCGAACTATGGAATAATATAATCTATTTGAACAATTCTTTCCGGTAATTGCAGCATCTATTTTATACAGTTATATCTGCCATGCGATATTTTCCGAACAGAGCGGTTCGTAACCTCTCCGTTCCATCACCCCCGAAAACTTTAGGGACCGTACGAGCGAATATTTCCTTTACGCAGACCTGGTTCAAGGTTACACTCCTTCCCTATTCACCGGATTTCATGGGACTGAATTCCCGGCTTTAAGCGGTACTATGAGGTAACTAAACCGCCGATAGCCTAACCTACATAAGGCATTCGATGATGATGCACAATCCGGGGTAGTCTTCCGTTCAAAACCAATCTCCAATAGCCAATAAAAAAAGCCCCCCTCCAATCTCCCGCAAAGCGGGAGCGGAGAGAGGCCATCCCA
>CBFGVZ010000238.1:0-4835 GCA_965652315.1 uncultured Saprospiraceae bacterium
GATAGGTTTCAAATTAGCCTATATAGCATTGTTGCAATATTACGCTTACAATAATCCCAGCACCCCCCGTTGGGCCAAAAACATCATTCTGGGTTCGCTGGGTTATCTGCTAACGCCCATCGATTCCATCGTCGATGTTACCCCTTTCATCGGTTACACGGATGATATAGGCGTACTTTCCTTTGCCCTTGTAACCATCAGTGCCTATATCAACGATGATGTCAAAATCAAGGCACGGAAAAAATTACAGAAATGGTCGGGTGAACTGGATATGCAATCCATTCAGGAGGTGGAGAAGATGTGGTAATCTCTGTTGGACTCAAAAGCTCTGGCTTCGCAATGAGCTCCCGGTAAAATGACCAGGTTTCAATCCAACAAAATACAACCACCTTTTATTCCTGCTTCATTGAAATAATCGTAAACGGTCTATTACTGAAAGTGAAATTCTTGATCAGGTACTAGCTTCCATCCAATTTCACACATCCGGGTGATTGGGGAATTTCAACTCCATAATTCTTCATTGGTAACATCATTGGATGTGAATCCTGGACATTTCAAATATTGCTCTTATGATCGCCCCCATTACTGATGCGTCTGCAGGATCTGTCGCTACATGTAATGGTTCATCCACTACCCACCGGGCACATGCTGATAACAATACGCATTGGCATTCCGTGTTTTCCGCTTGCAACGCAAACCTTTCCGGGTTTTCCCTTTACATTGGACAGCCACCTGGCGTAGTGTTGCTGTGGAGGAGGTAGCAGAAGATGGTGCAGGAGAAATCAACTGCGATCTTTTGGAATCACCAGGTTTACACACCTTACAGGCGATCAGGCCCAAATTTCCCGCCATCTCCATAGTGATCGCCTGTGCACCATTCCGGACGTACTGACATTTTTGGATATGGTATTTTTCTCCTGTCCGGGTCTTATATACCGTCTGGGTATCTGCCCAACCAGCGGACACCAATATAAATATCAATATCAGGTTGATTCTCATAGGGTTTGCAATTTATTTCGTCCCGGTTATAAAAATACAAAAATACGCTTTGCAGGGATACGATAAAAGCAAAGCATCCTGAATACAGCGTTTCACTCTCCCATTTCCTTCATTTCCTGGATACGGTACTACCACATCCCTACCTATCCCTTCTTTCTCACCATAAACACCCCATCCCGAATGGGTAGTAAAAACGGTTCTACCCGCTCATCCGCAGTTACCATATCATTGAATTGCTGAATGGACCGGGTTTTTCCATCCGGTGCTGCATTCACCACCTTACCTCGCCACAACACATTGTCGATGATGATTACACCCCCCGGCCGTGTCCTTTTCAACGATTCCTCATAATACGTGCCATATTGCTTCTTCGCTGCATCGATAAAAACCAGATCAAATGTTTCCTCCAAGTCCAACAAAATCTCCCGTGCATCCCCATATATAACTTCTATCTTCTTCCCCAATGGCGTCCAGGACAAATGTTCCCGGATCAACGGTTCCAGGGATTCATCTTTTTCAAGTGTAATCAGTAGCCCATCCCCGGCCAACCCTTCGGCCATACATACTGCAGAGTATCCGGTAAAAGTGCCCACTTCCAGAATTCGGCGCGGCCGGAGCATCTGGCTGACCATGCGGAGCAACCGTCCCTGATATGGACCGGAAAGCATATTCGGATCGTTCGTATGATCGTATGTTGATTTTTCAATGCGGTCCAGTACTGCATCCTGCAGTTTGGAATGCGCTTCACAATAGCTGATCACTTCCCGGGAAAAAAATTCGAGCATCTTATTGATTTTAAATTTTACAAATGCGTTCCACCACTCCCCCGATTCCGGTCTGAATGCATTGTGCTAACCGAAATCCTTCAGGTTAACGTGGCCACGTCCGGCTTAGTCAACTTTCGTTTCAACAGCCTTTTTTCAAAAATAGGAAAAATAAAAACGACCAGCAGGATCAATCCGGCGCCAATATAAAACCGCTTATTCAGCACTTCATGCTCATTGAGAATCCAGGCGGCCAGCAATATCCCGTAGAGCGGTTCCAGATTGACAGAAAGGTTGGCAGTGAAAGCAGTCATATGTTTCAGGGCATCGAACGCCAATGTGTGGGAAATCAACGTACAAACCACTGCCAGGATTAGCAGGTACTTCCAATCACCAGGAGGTACCGGCCACAGAGGTAGGGTTGAGTCCCACAACCATGCGACCAAAATCAACACCGAAATCACAACCAACGCAAAAAACATCTCCACAGAAGTGAAAAACAAAGAATTACCCTTGCCGGCAATAGATTTATTGAACGTAGTAAATAAGGCCGCCAATAATGCAGATGCCAGTCCCAGGCCAATGCCCTGGTACATGGACGGATCCACAGAGGCCACCACCAGAAACATTCCCGGAAGTATTAACAGGCCAAAAACCAGTTCTAGCCAGCGAAAAGGGCGGTGGGTAATCACCGGTTCGACCAGGGCGGTCAAAAATGAAGTAGTGGCCAGACACAAAACCCCGATTGAAGCATTGGCCAGTTTGACCGACCCAAAAAAGGTTACCCAATGGAGGGCCAGAAAAAAACCTGCCAGAATTAATGGCCGCCGGGCCGATCTCAACGTGGACCATTGAAACAAGTTACGGTACGCCAGGACCGGTAGAAAACATAGTACTGCCAGTACCAGCCGCCACCACACCAATGGCAGGGGACCTAGTATGATCAAATCTCCCAGAATGGCCGTAAAACCAAAGATAACAATCGCAACATGCAGACTGACAAATGCTTTTTGACGTGGCTTCATTTTGATTTTGAAGAAGTGTCAAAGATAAAAAACGAGACCACAATTTGTTTCCGGCAACCATTGAATTTTTACAGGTTATGGTCTATTTTAAGATCGTAAATTTCGCCTATCCTGATATAATTCGTAAATTTGTGTCACAGTGTTTTTGTCATAGTGTAAAGTAATGAATCTCATAAAAGATGAATGAAATTGCGTATTTTCATCAGAATCCGATGCCCGTCCGGAATTCACGGACAGGATTCCCGGAACACCCCTACTTTCACTCCAATAGTCAGGAAACCTCCATCCAGGAAGAAGAGGTCGTCGTAGTCGATGAGGACATCGATGACGGTTCGCCTGCCGAATTGGTGGTGTACAACGATGATCATAACACCTTCAATCACGTCATCGAATGTTTCATCAAAATCCTGAAACACACCGCGATTCAGGCCGAACAGCTATCGCTTATGATTCATTTCAATGGAAAAGCCATCGTAAAAACTGCCCCTTTCAAGGTTTTAAAACCTTACAAGGACGCCCTTGTGGAACGCGGTTTATCTGCCATTATTGAGCGATAAAGAGTTCGTACTACCGTGCTGCGTCACCTGAAATATTTCCCCCATCCGTATGTCGCCCATCATAACGGATTGCTGGCTTTCGGAGGTGATTTGAACGTACAATCCCTCATCATGGCCTACCGCTTTGGGATATTTCCCATGTTCAGCGAAGGCCAGAAAATCACATGGTGGGCACCACCGGACCGTTTTGTCATTGACGTAGGCAGGCTGCACGTCCCCAAATCCATGCGCCGATTCCTGAATAATCCGATTTTCACGGTCACTCTAGATCAGCATTTTGACCAGATCATCGCCCAATGTCAGCAAACCGTACGTGCCGGGCAATCAGGAACCTGGATAACGACCGATATCCGACGGGCTTACAATGAACTTCATGAATTGGGACTGGCCCATTCGGTAGAGGTGTGGCAGGGTGATAAGATAGTGGGTGGGTTGTACGGTCTGGGCATCGGAAAAATCTTCAGTGGTGAATCCATGTTCTCCCATGTGTCCAATTCCTCAAAATTTGCCGCCATCATATTGGATCAGATACTTGTTCAACTGGGTTTCTGGCACCTCGATTGCCAGATGCATACGCCTCACATGGAATTGCTGGGCGGATATAATATGGACCGAAAGGATTACTGGGAGGTGATCCGACAAAATCTATTTGAACCACTTGACCACCGATTCTGGAAAGCAGAACTACTGCCGGAAAAATTTCGCAAACGGCAGGATTAAAACCTTTCGTTCTTTCGAAGAGCGCCCCTGGATGATCCGTCAAATTCTTGTTTCCAACCAGTGTAAGATATCGTTCACCACCTCTTCTCTACCGAAGTCATTGAGCAATTCATGGTACATTCCAGGATAAGATTTCCAGGTTTTGTCGCCGACTTCCAACCGATCAAAAAACTTTCTGGACACGACGGGCCGTACGATTTTATCAGCATCGCCCTGTATGATCAAAACAGGAGACTGAAATTGTCCCGCTTCATCCATTACTCTGGCCATTCGGTTCAGCAGTGCATATCCAGTGTTCACCTGAATTTTCCCCTGATACACCAGTGGATCATTTCGATAAGCAGAGACCACCTCATGGTTTCTGGACAAATGTTCGGCTGGAATCGTTAAAATGGGCAGTCGGGGAACAATCCGCCGTAATGCCCCTGCCATTTTCACCATCCAGGGTCTGACCACCTCACCTGGATCCAACGCGGGTGCTGACAGAATTACTCCTGCCACATTTACCGGATTCCGAATTACAAAATCGGCGGTGACCAATCCACCCATACTATGACCAAAAAGAAAAAGTGGAATTTTCTCCCGGACGCTATAAGTGGAGGCCTTTTGGAATTGTTGCTGAAGAGCTGCCGTAAGATCATCAAAATCCGTAAATAACCATTCCCGGGACCTGCTCTGACCATGTCCAGGCAGATCATACCGAAACACCGAAAAACCTGCTTTAAGCAGACGACTTCCCCATTCCTCATAACGACCGCAATGTTCTCCCA
>CBFGVZ010000239.1:0-4787 GCA_965652315.1 uncultured Saprospiraceae bacterium
AATACTCCGCCACTTCTCGTCAAAACCCACTGCACGCCTGCCCCCTCATTGGCTAATGAAAATCCACTACTGCCCCTAAACCACATCCAAATTCCATTCATCGAATATACCGTTTCAGGGCTTTTCAGTATCTTTCCATAAAAAGATTCAAATATGGAAACTTTCATTAGAGATGTTTTAGCAGAATTTGGCAAGTATTACGACAAATTGGTGGCCCTGATGCCCCGGTTACTGTTTGGTGTTGTGGTTTTCATCATAGCGATGCTGGTCGCCCGGCTGATCAGAAGGATTCTGAACAGGTACATGGCCCGACATACAGAAGAAGTGCTGATTGCTCAGTTTTTTGTTCAAATGGTTTACCTTTTGATGATCATCGTGGGCATTGTCATCGCGCTGGATGCAGGAGGGCTGGATGGTACAGCATCCAATTTACTGGCAGGTGCCGGGCTTTCTGCGATCATTCTGGGTTTTGCATTCAAGGATATCGGGGAAAATTTTCTGGCCGGATTTCTCCTGGCCTTCAAACGGCCATTCCGGATTGGAGACCTGGTGGAGGTGGAGGACATCAAGGGCCGGATTAGTGGATTGAGTCTGCGGGAGACGACGCTCGACACTTTTGATGGGAAGGAGGTATTCGTACCCAATTCCATCATCATCAAGAATCCAATTATTAATTACACCCTGGACGGGAATTTCAGGGATTCTTTTGTCATAGGTCTGGACTATGAGGACAATATCAACGAAGCGGTCGAGATTGTTTTTGAAACGATCCAATCCCTCAACAAGGGCCTCGGTACAGGGAAAGAACCCCAGATTGTAGTGAAAGAATTCGGAAACAATTCCATCAGTCTGGAAATTCATTACTGGATCGTCACAGACAAACCTGAATTTAACATACCCAATCTGCGAAATCTGGTCATGATAGAAGTACTGATTGCACTGACCAAAGCCGGATTCTATATTCCGGCCAGTGTAATGGAATTGAAAAACTACAAAACCAGCACCTGGCAAACAGAAATGACTAATACCGGCTCACAAGCTTCGTGACAATGAAAAGCCCGAACGTTGAGGCCGTTCAGAAATTTATTGTCGAAAATAAGTATTTTTGTCGTTCAAAGCTTCATTGTATGTTCATACATATGAATCTATTTCTAAACAAAATGCGTCCGGAATGATACGACTGTTTCCGATTCTTTTCTTCACCCTGGGTATGGCTCCGACCCTGAAGGCTCAGATATGGGAAACCATTACAGACCAAACAATCGATACTCGCTCCGGAAATCAGGATGATCACTACTCCGATTTTTTCCGATTGAGCGGTTTTCCGGACAACCTCCAGGACGGTGATTTCATTGTCCTTCCCGGCCCCGATGGGAAAAGTCTTGCAGTTCAGGTAAAAAACAGTCCGGTACTGGATCCAATCCTACAACAACGATTCCCTGGAATCCGAGCCTATTCATTCCATGCAGAGGCGATCAAAGGTAGGATGGCAGTGGATCCTACCGGCATAGATGTGGTATTTCAATATAAAAACAATCGATATTCTCTGGAACATCAGGATGCGCAAGTTTACAAACTGACCAATATGCGAAATGCAATGATGGAGGTACCGGATGAATACACCAACCTGGGAAAATGCCTTACAGCCATGAGTATGGAGGATCCCCAGATAATCCAAAACACGTCAATTGATCTGCGCCGAGCCGGAACCACCAAACAACGGGTGTATGATCTGGCCATCTCCGTGACTTCGACCTATTCTGCCCGGCACGGCGGGACCAACGCCACTGTATTGGCGGAAATCAACCGGGTCTTTAATCGGGTCAATGAAGTGTTTATAAGAGAAATGTCCCTACGGTTCCGGATTGTCAACGAAAGTACCCAATTGTTTTTTCACAACAAAGAGGTCGACCCCTATATTGAAGGGAACAACACATTGATGCTCAACACGCTGGACGAACAATTGGTTACCACTATCGGTCGGAGCAATTACGACCTGGGCCACCTTCTGGCCACCAATTGCGGTGGGGGTACTGCAGGGGTATCAGCAGGTGTGGGCACAATATGTGAATTCAATAAGGGCAAAGCACTCTCCTGCGATCTGTCCAACAACCTGGAAGAATACGTCCGTGTACTGACTCACGAACTGGGACATCAGCTCGGGGCAGCACATACCTGGTCCAATTGTCCGGGCATCAACAACACCCAGCGTGCATCGGCTTCCGCCTACGAACCCGGCAGTGGATCGTCTATTATGAGCTATATCAACAGTTGTGGCAATCAAAATCTGACTTATATCCCCGGACCATTTTATTTCCACACCGGTTCTATCAATCAGATGTTATATTACGTGGAAATGGGACCCGGAAGTACATGCGTGCAAACCGACGAAGTGGACAATATAAATCCTGATATTATTTCCGTCAATATTCCGAAGGATGAAAAACTGTATATCCCCGTCGGTACACCATTTGTCCTGGCTGCTACCGCCACCGACAGCGATGGTGACCATCTGACGTACGCCTGGGATCAATTGGATATCGGACCCATTGCACCGCTTGGCGAACCCATACAATCAGGTCCTTCGATCCGATCTTTCGCACCGGACACCACAGGTACAAGGTACATCCCCCGCATGGAAACGCTGCTGGCTAACGAAAATGACCCTGAAGAGGTACTGCCTACCTACGACCGGGATTTGACCTTTGGGCTGACCGTGAGGGACAACAATGAAAATGGGGGTGGCATCGCTCAGGAGGTGGTTTCATTCCGGAGCACGACGACTGCGGGACCTTTCTTCATCGATTTCCCCAATGACACTACCGACCAGTTGTTTGCCGGTTCACTCGCCAAAGTCCAGTGGAATGTAGCGGGAACCAACACTGGATTGGTCAATACCCCTTACGTGACCATCACCATGTCGGTCGATGGAGGCAAAACCTTCCCGGTCGTGCTAGCTGAAAGGGCAGATAATGACGGCGAAGCGAATGTTCAGATACCCAATATTGTGTCGGACAGTGTGCGTTTCAGGATCCAGGGCTATAATCATATTTTCTACGATGTTTCCGATCAGAATATACCTATCGTCAATCCTGAACTACCCACTTTTGGCCTGAACATCTCGCCGGGCAGACAAATCATCTGCCTGCCTGAAGAAGCCAGTGTTTCGATTAGATCCTTCCCGGTACTGGGATTTGATGAAACCCTGCATTATTCCATACGCAATCCTTATCCTGATGTGGAAATTACCTTGTCAGATACGGTCTCCAGAGTAGAAGAAGCCATCCAAATCGATTTTAAAGTACCGGAATCGCTGGACTCAGACACCTTGAACTTCCAGTTCCAGGCTGTCGGAACCACTACAGACACCATTGTCCGGGATATTTCCCTCATTGTAGTGAATAATTCCCACGACCAGTTGAAGTTAAAATTTCCTCAGGAAGATGTCAGCGGGGTGGAGGTTGTACCCACCTTCCAATGGAACCCCTCCCCCAATGCGGATTATTACAACCTGCAGGTCAGCACCTCGGCCAGTTTCGATTCACCGTCCCTGGTGTTATCGGAGCCTTTTATCACAGCCGATTCATTCCCGTCCAGCTCGGTTCTGGAAGAAGGTCAGGTCTATTTCTGGCGAGTCCTGCCTCAGAACCAGTGCGCCGCCGGTATGTACGCACCGGTATCTGCATTCCGGACCAAATCCCAGGAGTGCAGGCAGTACACAGCTTCTGACCTGCCGCAAGGACTTGGAGCCAGCGCCCCTGGTGAAATTGTATCCACGATTCCTGTCAATGATGATTTTGAAATTTCGGATGTCAATATCATCGATTTGATGGGCTTCCATGAATCGGTCAACCAACTCAGGCTCATTCTGGAAAAGGACGCTACCCAGGTGGTGCTGTACGGTGGAGAATGCGGGATTAGGAGTCTGAACGTTTATATAGATTTTGATGATCAAAGCCTGGACTATACCGATTGCCGGCTGGGGTCATCTAACCGAAATAAGCCCCTGGAGCCTTTGGCCGCGTTCAATGGAAAAGAAAGTATTGGGGACTGGAAAATGCACTGGCAGGATAGCGTTGTCGGAGCCGGAGGTGTGTTTATGACCTGGACGCTGGAACTTTGCGGCACCGTGGAAGCTGAAACCCTCCAGGTAGTGACTGATACACTTTTTGTGGCACCGGGCAAACAAAACCCCCTGACCATTGACCAGATCCAGGTATCTGGCGGTTCAGACTTCATCTATGAATGGGTGGATACCACTATGTCAGGACAATTGCTCAGAAATGGAACACCACTCCGGCCAGGACAAAAATGGAGCCAGGAAGAACTAGCCAGTGGAATGATACAATATAAAAATGAAGCGGATTTTGAAGTGGAAACGATCCTGGTGTCGGTAGAAGATCCAGATGGTGGGTGGTCAGGAATTGTACGCGTTCCGGTCGCATTGGATGCTACCGTACCAGTTTCCAGACCCGATCTCAAACCCAGCGTCGAAATATTCCCCAATCCAGCCGTCAGTTATCTGACCATCCGGCCGGGGTCGGAAACAAATATCCAAATGATCCGGGTACAGAATTTGCAGGGTCAGGAATTGTACCGGCACCATGGAGTCCCGGGAGGCACAACCCGGACCATATCTACTACATCCTGGCCGGCAGGATTGGTATTGGTGACCATTACGACGGATAGCAACCAATGGACTGAAAAAATAGTCATTCACTGATGGCAGACCTCAATGCTTTACAGCAGCGAATCCGGGATTTCCTGGTAGAATTTCCGCCCTTCTC
>CBFGVZ010000240.1:0-4758 GCA_965652315.1 uncultured Saprospiraceae bacterium
CCCATCAGGTACAGCAATGTCGCCTGAAAATCATGGACGTGCACCGGATTCTGCGTGATATTGTAACCGAACTCATCGGTGGCACCGTACGTGATTCCCGGCTTCACTCCGCCTCCCGCCATCCACATCGTAAAACACCGCGGATGGTGATCCCGGCCAAAATTATCCTTCGTTAATTTGCCCTGCGAATAATTGGTTCGCCCAAATTCGCCTCCCCAAATGACCAATGTATCCTCCAGCAATCCCCGCTGCTTTAAATCCTTCACCAAAGCCGCCGAAGCCTGGTCCGTAGCCTTACACTGCCGTGAAATGCTGGCGGGCAGATTGCCGTGATTGTCCCACCCCTGATGGTACAACTGCACAAACTTCACCTCGTTCTCCAATAATTTTCGGGCCAGCAGACAATTGGAGGCAAAAGTACCCGGAACCCGGGAATCTTCCCCATAAAGTTCAAAAGTACTATCCGGTTCATCGGAAAGATCACGCACTTCAGGCACCGACACCTGCATCCGATACGCCATTTCATATTGGGAAATCCGGTCCAGGATAGACGAATCTCCCACCATATTCATCTGGGTCAGATTCAGATCCTTCAACGCGTCGAGCATGGCCCTCCGGTCATGACGGTGATAACCCGACGGATCGTTCAGATACAACACCGGATCTTTACTCGCCCTGAACTGCACGCCCTGATGCCGGGAAGGCAAAAAACCATTCCCCCACAACCGGGCATACAGCGGTTGATCCTGCGGTGCGTTATTGGAAACCAAAACGATAAAAGCCGGCAGGTTTTCATTGTCCGACCCCAGGCCGTAATTGATCCAGGAACCAATGCTGGGACGGCCCGGAAGCTGATGACCGGTCTGAAAAAAAGTCAGTGCCGGATCATGGTTGATCTGCTCGGTATGCATGGATTTGACAAAACATAAATCATCCACTATTTCACTCGTGTAGGGCATCAGATCACTGACCCAGGCACCGCTCTCCCCATGTTGGGAAAAAGCGTATGGCGTCCCTACCATGGGCAACTGGGATTGGCCCGCGCTCATGCCCGTCAGTCGCTGTCCCATCCGAACCGACGCTGGTAGTTCTTCTCCAAATCGTTGTTGCAACACCGGTTTATAATCAAAAAGCTCCAATTGGGAGGGACCTCCGCTTTGAAATAAAAACACCACCCTCTTGGCGCGGGGTACAAAATGAGGCTTCACCAGAACACCACCGCCTGTAGAACTTGCCTGTAATTTTTCGGCACCGAACAGTGAACTTAGAGCCAACCCACCAAGCCCCAGTGCAGATTTGGACACAAACACCCTTCTGTTCATTCGATCCATCCACTTGATTTTATCTGCATCCTTCATTGTATAGAGCATTTTTATCGTTTAGTAATATAAGCATCCGAATTCATGATCGTATTGGCGACCACCGTACTGGCTGCGAGAGAAGCCATATCCAGCGAAGGGTCTGCTTTCGATTCTCCGCCACTGGTCCACGCCCTTCTGGCAACCGGATTTCCCTCGAAAATCGATGCCTGTTCATTATATAAATTAACCAGGATTTCCAACTCCATTTCTGTGGGAACCCTGGCAGTGAGCAATCGAAACATATAAATGATCTGGTCCTTGAGTGATTTGGTCCGTCTCAAGGCTTTTTCACCAATCACCCTGGACGCTTCCAAAAACTGCGGATCGTTCAGAAGTACCAGGGCCTGGAGTGGCGTATTGGTTTCCTGTCGCCACACCGTGCAATTGCTTCTGCTGGGTGCATCGAAGGTGTTCATGGAAGGCGGTGGCACGGTCCGACGCCAAAAGGTATATAAACTCCGTCTATATAAATCCTCACCCGAACCTTCCTCATACCGGGCTCCTACGACGTCCCAAACCCCTTCAGGCTGGTAAGGCCGGACGCTGGGCCCGCCTATCCTCCTACTGAGTAATCCACTGGCAGCGAGCGCACCATCCCGAATCATTTCTGCCGACATCCGGGCCGATGGTCCGCGAGCCAGGAATACGTTCTCCGGGTCAATGTTTTTTGCTTCTTCCGTAGGAATAGAAGTCTGGCGATATGTGGCAGACATTACGATCAGTTTCTGCATCGCTTTGATATCCCAACCGGAGTCCATAAACCGGATAGCCAGCCAATCCAATAGTGGCAGGTTGTCGGGAAAGCCCCCTTGACTACCAAAATCATCCACATTCTTATGAATACCCCGGCCGAAATAATTTTGCCAAAACCTGTTGACTGCTACACGAGCTGTCAATGGATGGTCCGCCTGAAACAACCAACGGGCAAAACCCAACCGATTTCCTGGCAGAGAATCCGGAAAAGGAAGGATGCTCTCTGGAACATCAGGCAGCACCACCTCCCCGTGAGCATCGTATGCCCCACGTTCCAGGACATAGGTAGTTCGCGGCGTTTCCATTTCATCCATCACCATGATCTCAGGAATATCCTCTACCATTTCGTATTTTTCCCGCCTGAGGTCCATCAGGTTATTCCATTTTTCCCGATAGGTTTCTGACACCCGCTTGTAATAATATTCACTGAATACTTCTACCGGCAGCATATCCTTCGAGATCAAGGGGCTCTCATCCTCATAATATCGAAACAGCCCCAAAGCCTCCAGTGGGGTCAATTCCCGGTCATATACCACTACCTCATCCATCAGGCCGTCGGTAAATCCCTTGCCCCTGAAATCAGCCCCCAGTTGAAGTCCGGGTTGCTCCCCGCCCATCAGACCGCCGGTGGTAAACAAAATACCTTTGTACAAATTATCCTGTTCCGTGGCCAACACCTGTTCCCTCCCATTGAGATAAAATCTCAATCCATCCGCCTGGCTGGAACCGTCATAAGTCATCAGCAAATGAGCCCACGCTCCGGTAGGCAATTTCTCAGTCGATGTCCTGATGATACAATTATACGGCCAGGTATGCGCCAGCATAAGTTCCGCACGCCCCTCCCGGATATTGAGATAGTACCCCCTGAAATTGTACAGAATATCGCCGTTTCCTTTGTGAAAAATTACCCCTTCCTCCAAATCTTCCGGAATCCGTACCCAAATGCCGATCGAAAACGGATCACCCCGGTCAAACACGGCCGTCCTGCCCAAATTCAGGATATCATCGCCATTGGACCGGAAGGCATTTGCAACTTTACCTGGTACTATCTCGGGGTCCGCTACCTGCCCTTTGACTTGTGGATCTATACTATTTACCGTCACCCCGTTTTCAAATTCATCCAATGTAAACCGGGCCTTCAATCCCTGGCTGAAATCGAAGTGATAATTTTCTACGCCCTCTTCCAACCATTTCTCCATTGAATCTTGCTGATCGGCCGTGACAGTTTCCAATTCCACCTCCATGTGGTCGATTTCACTATTCAAAAATTGAATCAGGCTGTCCTTTCCCGCATCGGTTAACAGCATCGTCGGCACCGGCATGGCATTATCCCACGATATCTGACCCGCTTCCTTAATATTGTCGAAGAATGAAAAAACGCTGTAATAATCTTTTATCGAAATGGGATCAAATTTGTGATCGTGGCAGCGTGCGCATTCCATGGTGATTCCCAGGAAAGCCGTACCCACCGTGTTCGTACGATCTGCCACGTACTCTACCCGAAACTCTTCATTGACAATACCTCCTTCCATATTTTGGGCATGATTGCGGTTGAAAGCGGTAGCCAGTCGCTGTTCCCTTGTGGCATCGGGCAATAAATCCCCCGCGAGCTGCCAGGTTACAAAGCGGTCGTAGGGCATATTTTCATTAAAAGCCTGAATGACCCAATCCCGCCATGGCCACATCGGACGATAACGATCCACCGTATAGCCATGCGTATCCGCAAACCGGGATAAATCCATCCAGGACACGGCCATTTTCTCACCGTAACTGGTGGAATTAAGCAATCGGTCCACCACCTT
Source organism: uncultured Saprospiraceae bacterium (assembly GCA_965652315.1). Taxonomy (GTDB): domain Bacteria; phylum Bacteroidota; class Bacteroidia; order Chitinophagales; family Saprospiraceae; genus Membranihabitans. The sequence goes on from CBFGVZ010000240.1 coordinate 3,917, forward strand.
CTCATAGGCATCCGGAGATTGGTCATTCAGGAATTGGTCGATCTCTTTCACCGTCGGGGGCAGCCCAGTCAGATCCAAAGTAACCCTACGTAACAATATTTCTTTAGAGGCCTCCGGAGATGGACGTAAACCCTTTTCGTTCAGTTTTTGAAGGACAAAATGATCGATGCCATTCACTGCCCAGTGAGACAGAGGTGCGCCCATTCCGGTGTCCCGTATCGGCGGCGGATCTGTATCTTTTGGTGCAATAAATGCCCAGTGGGGCTCGTACTTTGCCCCTTGTTCGATCCATTTGATCAAAATGGCTTTTTCATAATCCGTAATGGAGCGATTGGACTCCGGCGGTGGCATGTATACTGCCGGGTCCGAAGATGTGATGCGTCGAACCAGTTCGCTGGCAGACCAATCCCCCGGCACGATGGCGTGCTTCCGACGTGAACTCATCAGCTGACCATAGGCGTTGTCCGGGTCCGAAAGATCGAGCCCGGCTTTTTGACTATTGCGATCGGGGCCATGACAATGAAAACAGTTATCCGATAATATGGGTTTTACATGTAAATTGTAATCGATCCTATCCGGTAAATCATTCTCCAGTTGGACGATTTCCATCGGCTTCTGCTTTGAACATCCCTCTAATATCAGAACCCCCACTGCAATAATTCCACAGATCGCGTATTGATACCAGCTGAATCGAAGGTGGGCTTTCATATTATGGGTCTATCGCCAAGTCTGGCCAAATAATAAGCCATTAAAACGTACTTTTATTGGAATCCAAACAAAACAGGCAACCAAAATACAGAATATATTTTAAATGAAATAGCGCGGTAATTTTCGGGTCGCCT
>CBFGVZ010000241.1:0-4744 GCA_965652315.1 uncultured Saprospiraceae bacterium
TACAATGATCTGATCGTACCGTACATTAGGATTGATCCGGTGGGTAATATTGAACAGTGTTTTTCCGGACATTTCCTTTTCAAGGGTGTTGGAAATTTCCTGTTCGGTACTGGCATCCACTGCGCTCAACGAGTCATCAAGAATGATCACTTTTGGATTGATAATCAGCGCCCGTGCAATAGATGTTCGTTGTTTCTGACCGCCGGATAGTGATACCCCCCGTTCGCCAATACGGGTGTCGTAGCCTTTGGGTAGCTTCGAAATTTCCTGATGGATCATGGCTTTGGCCGCTGCTTCCCTGATTTCTGACTCGGTGGATTCATCCCGTCCAAACCGGATATTGTTGTCGATAGTGTCAGAGAAAAGAAAGTTATCCTGGGGGACATAGCCTACCATCCTTCGCCAGGAGGGCAGATCCAGTTCGCGAAGGTCCATTCCATCGATCAGCACCTGCCCTGAGGTCGGATCGAAAGTACGAAGTAGCAACTCGGCAATAGTGGTTTTTCCGCTGCCTGTCTTGCCAATTATCGCAATTTTTTCACCTTTTTGAACGGTAAAAGAGACTTGATCCAACGCCCGAATACCGGTATCCGGATATACAAATGAGACGTTCCGGAATTCGATCTGCTCCTTAAATTCAATTTCTGTCACGTGACCGTTGATGATATCAGGTTTTTGTTCAAAAAATTCATCAATTCGTCGCTGAGAGGCGGCCGCTTGCTGTACAATGGAAGCGATCCATCCCATGGATGTTACAGGCCAGGTCAGCATGCTCACATAAATAATAAATTCGACGAGTGTACCCGCCGAAATGGAACCGTTGTTGATCTGGACCCCTCCAAAATAAACCACAGCAATCGTACTGATGCCCACGATAAGCATCATCAGCGGGAAGAACAACGCGTTTACTTTCACCAGGGCCATCGATTTGGTCTTGTAATCTTCACAATTTTCGGCGAAATAATCCGACATTTGCTCTTCCTTCACAAATGACTTCAACACCCTGATCCCGGAATACACCTCCTGTGAGAGGCTTGTAAGAACAGAAAGCTGTTGTTGAATGACCGTACTTTTACGATGGATAAGGCTACTTACGTAGTAGATCGAAATCGATAGCAAAGGCAATGGAATCAATGTGTACAGGCTGAGTTGAGGACTGACTTCCACCATGGAAGCAACTACCAGTATCGTCAGGGAAGTCAAATTAATCCCATATAAAATAGCCGGGCCCAGGTACATACGGACCTTGGATACGTCTTCCATGATCCTGTTCATCAGGTCTCCTACCCGGGATTTACGGTAAAAACTTTGGGACAGGGTAGAGTAGTGGTCGTAAATATCCCTGCGCAAATCATATTCTATCAGCCTGGAAACCACAATAATGGTTTGTCTTGTAAAATACATAAATATGCCCATTAACAAGGCAAAAGCAATCACAAGACCACCGTAAGTCAGGAGGTTATAGGTTAGATTGGAGATGATAGCTTCCCGCACCTCAAAGCCTTCGGCCATTTGAATGGCCTGGATATCCTGCAATACCAGATCCAGCGCCTGGCTGATCATTTTGGGTTGTATGACGGCAAATAAGTTGGACAACACCACAAAAATGATCCCAAGTGCAATCCTGCCCCTGTATCGCCACAAGTATTTGTTCAAACTCTTTAAATCACCCAAGCGGAAAATTTTTTCAAATGTACAAAAACTGTTTTATTTAATACCAAAATCCAGATATGGTTCAAGTTTTCGCAGTCTTTCATGATCCTTTTCGCGGATTATACCATACAAGTCTTCCATACTCGTCACTGGACCGGTAGTTTCCCGGTGTTTCACAATAAAATATGCCATTTGTTTGGTGATATAGGGATGTATATAAAGACTGTCATACACTATTGTATTGATATTGATAAGCTGCCATGAACTATCGGGGAGCAGTTGTACTTTAATTTCCCTAAACACGCTATCGGGAAGACCATAGGTTTCACTCACCTGATCGACAGAATAAAAACCGCCCAATGCATTGCGAAAACGAACGATGCGATCGGATCGGTAGGGCCCTATGCCGTATAGTGTTTGCCATTCCTCAGCGCTGGCCGTATTGATATTTATTTTCCGGCTCTTCCGGGCACGGTATGATGATGGTTTTGAGGCCGGAGCCGGAAGGTCGGGCGAAATCTTAGTTGATGCATTACTAAGGACTGGCACAGCATTATTATGAGCTCCGGTACCGTCCTCAATGTTGGTATCCCGCTTAGGTGTGTGTACAGAGTCGGGCGTTATTAGAGAAGTGGAAATCACTTCTCCGCTGGGCAAAGATATTTCATCGATCCAGGCATAATTGTTCAGATAATAAAAAACACCATAGAAAAGGAGTAGCAACATCCAGATGGCATAACTGCGATAGGTATCTTTCTTATTCATCGATCATTTTGTTTATGGACGGACAAAACTGGAATCAACGGGTATATACCAGAACCTGATGGACGCGAAGCTGGATCAGGAGCGATCAGATCCTGCGTCGACAGACCATACGATTTCTGGTTGATAAAATCATTAACCGCTACGATCGAAGAGGAATGATCTTCATGTACTTTCGAATTTTTCCGAAAATTTCTGAACATGGTTTTCCACTGCCGTTGTTCTGTCAAAATAACAGTTTTCCTGGTGTGATATTCCGCCCGCATCCGGACCAAAAAGTCGGGAGCGTGATCCTTGTAATTGGTATAACAAATTCCGTGGGAGTAAAACTCAACGATGGGGTTTTTCCGGTATTCCATTACATTCAGCACCGGCGTCGTTCGTTTTTGGTAAATGTTCGCGGATTCAAATATCACCATCAGAACCAGAAAGACAGCTGGAATAAATCTGACCCAGGATCGCAAGAAATGATTGCGATATTCCAGATACAGTCCCGCGGTTAATACGGCCAGAAACATGCAGACCAGAGTGGTCTTATTCCAGACCAGAACTTGCGATGAAAATCCCCAACCTGCTAACATTTCTGAAATCCCGATCAAAAGATCTACGATGGCCTGGCTCACCAAACTGGTCAGGTGGACTGCCCCATCCAGAGCGGATGGTAGGATGATGGAAATGGTCGTAATCAATATCAGTGGAAAAAGTAAGGGAATTACCAGTAGACTGGACAATGTACTCACCAGCGAGACCTGTTGGAAATGCCATAAGAGGATGGGGAACACCCCCAACTGCGCAGCTAACGATACCGCGATCAGACTGGAAAAATAATGCTGCCCCAAAACAGGCCTGAGCCATCGGTTGAAGTGGCGGTAAAACATCAGGATACCTCCTACAGCACTAAATGACAATTGAAAACTCACGGAAAATAAGGATTTGGGCTCCATGACAAGAACAATGAGTATGGCCCAGAAAAATACGTTCCATTTGTTGCTTTGGCGGTTAATCCGTATTGCTGTCAGATAAAATGTCATAAGTATTACTGCGCGTACTACTGGAATATTCATCCCTGTCAGTATAGCATATGCCCAGAGGGCCACTATCACAATAAAGTAATGCAGCCAGGGCTGGGGAAAAATGAACTTTACGGGAAAAAGTAGGAAAAATAACAACCCGGAAACAATGCCAACATGTAAACCCGAAACTGCCAGGATGTGAAGCAGACCGGACGTTTTAAAATCCGCTTTCACTTCCTTCGTAACACCATCTTTTTGCCCCAGTAAAAGGGCCTTCAGGATACCGCTCTGTGTTGGATCCGGATAAAGTAGCGCTATCCGGTTTAAGGCCTTCTCCCGAATTTGATCGACCCAGGTCGCTTGTTTTTCATGTAGAATTTCAATATCCGCAGCATTATATAAGAAAATAGAATGGCTGGTATTGTGAAGCTTCCAATAGGCGGTGGCCCGGAAAGAATAAGGATTGATATCCGATTCGATGGGGGAGAGGTGGCTGTTGATCCGGATGGTCTGACCTTTTCTGATAGAAGAGCCTTTCTCGAGAAGATTGATATTGAAGTGATGTCGGGGACTCCACCATTCAGAGACTGGAATCTGAACACCAATGCGGTCCATACTGACGTATCTGGAGATGTCCGTCACAATACCGGTAGGCTGTGGATTGGATTCCAGCGCCTGTGCGTATTCGTTGTAGGACCGTTCCTGAAGCGTTGTCATACCTACACCCGCGGTGAAAAACAGAAAGAGAGAGATCGCATAGTTAGTTCCGAAATTCATGGGCTTATGCCGGAAACTAATGTGCATCCCGCTGACAATAAGGATAGGCAGGATCAGGAGATACAGTACGGAAAATCCATTAAACAAGTCATAAAAAGCAGCTACAATTCCTCCAATGAAGAATATGACCGGTCCTATCAGGGATTGTATGTTGAACTCATAGGTTTTCATACCCCGACTACTTACCTAATGGTGTTTCTTGCCTGATTTTCAATAATGGATGTTTAAGGTACCGTTTTTTTCACAATTCCCCAATAAGTATTGGACTTTATTTCGAAAAAGTGGATCAGCCAATTTACTGGGTGAATATAAAGATACCGAATAGGTGGTTTCACGCAGAACTTACCGGGAGGTTGGAGTTTACCGAACAGCCTTAAAGGGTAGCTTCGCTGAGGTTTTTCTTCTAATATTTACGAAATTGAGGCGACCTACAATTCCTACCAAAAAAAGACAATATAGTATTGACCCGAGGTGAATTTTTTCTCGTATTTTGAGCGACTGAAGAATCCTAAGTATAAAACAAAATAATTTCTATGTTT
>CBFGVZ010000242.1:0-4719 GCA_965652315.1 uncultured Saprospiraceae bacterium
AAAATAAGAGGGCTTTAGCCCGGCCTCTCAATGTCTATCCCATACCAATCTAAAAAATTATTAACCATTTGGGTCCAAGTATAGGTCTCATGGTGAGTTTCCTGATACTTTATATATTTTCTTACCTTATCACAGTCTGAAGGGCTTACCGATACTGCGAAATACCTCTTCCCCCATTGGAAATTTGATCGAAATATTTTTTGTTCATTTATCCAGTGGGAAGATTCTCCTTTGAAATACATTATGGATTTTGTAAGAGCTATGTCAGGAGGCAGTTCATATAAACAATGCAAATGGTTAAGGTGACCATTTAGAATATCTATTTTAATACCTTTCTCAATTGCATATTTATAAATATGATCTACGATCATTTTCTTGTATGGAACTTTTATAAAAGGAGCATCATTTTTTGTCCTCCATACAGCATGTATCATATTTTTTGTAAGGGACATGACTTTGACCAAAGTAACAATAAATAACCGGAATACATTAAAGGGAAATACCTTTTTTAAAATTTTCCTTTGAAATCCTATGGGTTCTACGTAGCAATAGCCTTTAACATGCCGGTTGCGCATAATCATCGGCATATATCCGGACCTTGAGGAAAGTTCTTCCGTTAATTCCGGATCAAACCGACACATCAGTCTGTCGTCGCTGACATTAATGCACATTTTATCATGTACTATAAATGCCAGCCCACCAAGCATTTTCTTTTCAACCACTTCAAATTCCGGCCGACCAATTAAATAATCCCTAACTCGGGTAGCCAATTTTTCGTCATATGCCATATTTGAGATAATTAATTCATGCAAGGATTATTAATTCGTTGGGTGATTTCTTCGTTCCCAAACAGTAGATACAGGGCATGTCCTATTTCTACTTATTTCCCAATCCAGCCCAGATGCGTGTGTTTAAAATCGTCGTTGTACTTCAGTCCATATCCGAATATACGGTCCATAGCCGAGTGACCGAACAATATGATCCCAACAAGAATCAGCAGCGATTCATCCATCCCAAAGCCGACCATTAAAATAATTATCCCCACTAATTTGTGATGGACAAAATTATAAAACAGTGCACCAAGTCTGGGATTGACAAGATAGCCGACCATCGAGAGATCTGGTAAAAGAAGACAAGCCGGATATATCCACCAGGCATATTCCAGCTGGCTAAAGAGAAGAATCGAAAGCAACAACTGGCCCAGTTCTTCCAGTTTCAATAAGTTGGTCATGTCACATTTTATATGAAAAAAGGGTTCAGTCATTTATCCGAATGAAAATTATCGTTTTTTCAAATATTGGGGTTGTTGCTAATGTAATCTGATATTCGCTGATATTCCGCATCATCGCTAATGTCGTGGTCGCAAAACCGGGGTTGCCTACCGTTTCCAGGCCCCAGGCGATTGGCATTATTTATCACCACGGATTTATAGGACCCGATAACAGATGACACCGTTTCTTTACCAATTTTTGATATTTATCTTGGTATTTTTTCATTGGAACACAATGATATATGACATGGTCTGCACCGTTTTTTCCGATATCCCAAAATTCTCCTTCCCCCTGGTCAATAACCTTACAGCCTTAAATATATAAATAATATGAGCTTTTATGTATTTTGTTCCATATTAAAAAACTGATGATCAGAAATACATGCTAATCCCCTTTAGAAATATCGGTCCCGGAACCATTATCACAGCCGCTTTCATCGGACCGGGAACGGTGACCGTATGCACCCTGGCGGGAGCCCGGCATGGGTATATACTGCTCTGGGCTGTACTGATTTCTATCGTAGCAACCATCGTATTACAGGAAATGTCTGCCCGTCTCGGTCTGGTGACCCAGCAGGGATTGATCGAAAATCTGAATCGGGTACTCAAGCGCAGATGGGTACGATTGTCTGCATTTCTATTGATTGTCATCGCGATTCTACTGGGCAATTCAGCTTATGAAGCAGGTAATATTATGGGTGGAACCATGGGTATACAAAACGTATTGTTATCTGACGCCACTATCCTTGAAACAAACCTTTTCAGCATTCTCATTGGTATTCTCGCATTCGCATTGTTGTATTTTGGCAAATACAAAACGATCGAAAAATCACTTCGTCTCCTGGTCGTCATCATGAGCGTCACTTTTGTATTGACAGCAATTTTAACCAAGCCGGATCTTATGGCCGTATTGAAAGGACTTCTTCTTCCGACCCTTCCGGAAGACGGACTGGAAGTCATTGCCATTATCGGAACCACAGTAGTGCCGTACAATATTTTCCTGCATGCTGCCCTGGTCAGTGAAAAATGGAAAGGCACCGGAGACTTAGCTAAAATGAGAAAGGATACCTTTACCGCGATCACTCTGGGTGGAATCATTTCGATGGCCATCATCATCAGCGCCACATCAGTCACCGGAGAAGTGCGGACCGCTACTGATCTGGCACAAGCACTCGAACCTCTGCTGGGCGATTGGTCTCATTACTTTATCGGTATGGGATTGTTCGCAGCAGGAATCAGCTCTGCCATCACCGCCCCCCTGGCTGCGGCTTATGTCGCGAAGGGCCTCGAAATAAAAGGCAACCCGGATCGGAGGTTTCAAATGACCTGGGTGGTGGTACTGGCCATAGGTTTAATTATATCCTGCCTCGGCTTCCGCCCGATTTACATCATCAAAATCGCCCAGATTGCGAATGGCCTGTTGCTGCCGATTATTGCTTTTTTTCTCATCTGGATTTGCAGTCAACGGATGGTTTTGGGGAAATATCGAAACACACCGGCTCAGGTCGTGATCGCATCGGTCATTTTGTTAACCACCGTAATGCTTGGTTTATCCGGTATCCTGAGAGCACTGGGAGTCTTATAACAAACCTTTGATTGAGCTAATACAGCCACCTGGAACCAGTAGCCCACCAGAAAACAATCGTCTTACCTTAAATTCACAAAAAATATTTTTTTGGTGTCACGACGCCGGGTCAAAATTCGGGATCCGCAGGCATTCCCCACCGTTCAGGGCGGACTGATGTGCAATAATACCAGGGGCCGTATAGGCCAGAGCCTCGTAGATATTGATTTCCGGTTCACGGTCTTCGATGATCGACGAAATAAATTCATGGGTGATGAAGGTGTGCGAACCCCCATGTCCACTATTGTGGCGCATGGCCTCCGGTAAGGCGTCAGTATCCCACCACATTTCCTGATCATAGGGTTGAAGTTCCGGGTGGGCCACAGTAAATCCACCATCATCTTTGGTCATTCGTTCGCCGGCATGGACGGTGTGGACTGGTTCGTTTTTATACCCCATATAATAGCTCATTTTATCGCCACGCCACTCTCCCCGCTCACAATGGGCCAGGGCACCTTTCCAGCAAACTTCTCCCACAAACGAATTCCCGCGATCCGTTTTGAAAAAAGCCGTGGTATTCCAAAAGGGGTTGTCGTAGGGATTACCCTGGAGCATGGGATCATCATCTCCCCAGCCCACGCCCATTACCCGGGTCAGGCGTTCCCCCGTGACCGCTATGAGAAAGGCAGTGACATGCGTTGGATACAGCATGGGTGGAAGGCCATGGCGCCAGGTTGGTGTACCGTTCGCTTCAAAATACAACTCTTCCAGCCCCGGATGGTAGTACTGGGCCGAACTGTGAAATATATTTCCAAACCGGCCTTCTCGATACATTTTTTTTGCGGTGATGGTTTCCTGGCGATAAGTGGAAGTCTCCGCCATCATATATTTCTTACCGGTTCGTTTTACAGCTTCCAGGATCCGGTAGCATTCCTCGATGGACATCGCCGCCGGTACCGCACAGAGTGCATGCTTCCCGGCATTCAGGGTCTGGACCACGTGGTCTGCATGATCAGGTGCAGGGGTAAAAAGCCCCACCGCTTCGATCCGGGGATCGCGGAGCAATAACTCCAGGGATTCATACGACTTATCACATTCGTATCTTTTCATGAGCGCCCGACGGCGTTCCGGAATCAGGTCACTCACCGCTTCGACGATCACATTAGGGTGTTCATTGAAATAAAATCCCAGCCCAAACCGACCTCCGACCACACCAACATGTACTTTCCGGGTACTGGCAAATGGAGCTGCAAATGCAAAACGGTTGCTGATAGCAACAGACGCTGCGGAGGCCATGGTCATGCCAATAAATTTTCTTCTGGACGTGTTGATATTCGCCATCCTTATGTACCGAATTGTATTTATTTATAATATAATCACTGCATCAAAGTCGGTCTCCTCACAAGCCCATTGCCGGATCACTGATGCTGTCCTTCCCGTTCTCCATCCGGCCAGCGAACCGGAATGAATTACCCCCTTCCCAGTCAGCCAATCTATGCAGCTCAGTCGATTTATCGCCTGTGAACCGGACCAAAAAGCCTTTTTCATTTTCCAGCGTAAAATCGTACCAATTGCCGCTTTTACTAATGTTCCATTCTGTAGTAATCGACGCAGATGGTTTGATTTCCTGTGGAGGTAGAGGTGGATATCCGTATGCATTATCTTTTACTCGGAACATCATGGTATTTGCACCCTGATTGGTCACTGACAATTCAAGAACATTTGTAGTTTCATTAAAAGTCAGTACTGGATGAAGCCCAGCGCTCTCAACTTTCCCCCGTAGTTTTCGAAAAAAGCCGTTGGGTCCGAAAACCTCCAGATCATAGTCATTCCCATCCCCAAAACCGGCCCAGTCGTCATGGAGTGTTTTCCCTGCTTCTACGGT
>CBFGVZ010000243.1:0-4713 GCA_965652315.1 uncultured Saprospiraceae bacterium
TGAATTTTTCAATCACCTGTCGGCTAACTTCCACCGTATTACCATCGGATTGTTTGCTGACCAGCACCCCGAGTGAATTGATTCCGTTCAACCGCGAAATGGTTTCGGTTTCGACTTTAGTGTCAACCACTTCAGCAATGTCTTTGAGATATACCTGAGAACCGTCGGGCATGGTATGGATGACGAGATTGCGTAGGGTATGCAGATCAGTGATTTTACCAGATAATCGTACCAGTATATCCTGGTCGTTATTTTTGACACTTCCTGTAGGGAAGTTGAGATTGGCCTGGGTGATGGCCTGTGTCACCTGAAGAAGCGGAATTTTATAATATTCCAATTTGGCACCGTTCACATTCACCGCGATTTCCCGGTCTTCGCCCCCGACAATATCGACCTTCGCCACCCCTTCGATCCTGGCGAGCTCTGGCTGAATCCTTTTTTCAAATAAGTTGGTGAATTCTACATTATCCAAATTGGAACTCACGCCGATACGCATGATGGGCAGATCATCCAGGGAAAATTTATCGATCCCGGGTTCCTCCACATCGTCGGGCAAATCAGCTTTGATCGCATTGATTTTTCGCTGGGCATCCTGGATGGCCACATCTACGTCGGTTCCGTAGATCAATTCCACTATGATGACGGAGAAGCCTTCTACAGAAATGGACTGAAGCGATTTAATATTTTCTATGGAAGAAAGTTCTTCCTCCAGGACTTTGGTCACCGAAGTCTCTACCTCCCCCGGACCGGCTCCCGGATAAATGGCCGATACGGACATCACCGGTGGCTCGATGTCAGGTAATAGCTCATAGTGCAGGGTCTGGTATCCGAAGATTCCAAAGAATACCAATATGGTAAAAATGACTACGACCAGTGTGGGTCGTTTGACCGATAATTCAGTTATTGACATAATGGGTTGTTGTTATTCAGAAATCGATGTCGATTCGTTAAAGGTATTGGCTGTCCCTCCGGAAATGACCTGTACAGGACTTCCGTTTTCCAGGTTGATGTGCCCGCTGAGTATCACTACATCACCGGCTATCACGCCCTGTTTGACCTCCACCTGATCGGCTATCGTCCGGCCGATCTCTATGGAACGTATAACAGCTTTGCCGTCTTCCACTACATAGACTTCAGGATTTTGAATACTGCCTACGACCGCTTTTCGGGGAATTAGGACGGACTCCACCGGTTTATCGGAAGTATTGACCTTTACGGTGCCAAACATACCCGGTTTCAAAGGATAGGCGGAGGAAACCGGTAGTTCAATTTCTACGTTAAATTTTCGGGCTGCATCTGCCTGCACCGCGATGAGGGTGATGGTTCCGCGGAAGATTTTGTCCGGATATACATCCGTAATAATCGATACCTTCTGCCCGGTTTTCAGCTTGACGACTTCTTTTTCCGGCACCTGGATGACCATCTTCAGTGAAGTGATATCCACGATGGTGGCGACCACCGTACCCGGTGATACAAAACTGCCTTCTTCGACTGGTACGGTTTTGATAACACCGGCCATAGGATTGATCAGAGTTGTATACTCCAGTTGTTGGGTGACCGCAGCCAGGTTGGCTTCGATATTTTTCTGTCCCAGTTTCACTTCCTCATACTGCTGTTCACTGACAGCTCCGGCTTTTAATAAACGTTCAAAACTGGCAACGTCGTTTTTTGATTTTTCCAATTGGGCATTGATCATATCGAGCTGAGCCCGGATGCTGGAATCATCGATCCTGGCAATTACTGCACCCCGGCCAATTCGCTGCCCCTCACGAACAGGTAGCTGTGTGATGCGACCGGCCGATTCTGCGATCACATCGAGCTCCTTTTTGGCTTCAAAAGTTCCGTTGATCACCAGAGAATCACGGTAGGTCGAAACATCCGCCCGGTGGACGGTAACCGGCATATTCAATACCACTTCCTTTCTCGGTGCTGTACGCTGGTCGATAATGGCTTTATTTTCACTGAGCTGGGCATATACCAGGTATCCGAGCCCTAGCAATAGGATGACGGGTATTAATATTCTACTAATTTTCATAGGTGGAATTGGTTTTGAAAGTTGTATTATATTGATTGATCTTTTCCGAAAGAGCACCACTGCTCTTGATAAGCTCCAGCTTTGCCAGGGCCACTTGTAACAGCGCACTCAAATATTGCGTTTGTGATTGTCTGAGACTGGTTTCGGCGGTAATGAGTTCGGTCAGGGGTGCGACACCCTCCTTGAACGACAATGCTGTGATGTCATACAGGTTCCGGGCCAGTGCCATATTTTTCTTTTGGGTGGAAACCAGTCCCAGATTGACATTGAGCTTTTCTTCCGCATTCCTGTAATTCATAGTGGTGAAATATTCGGTTTGCAGGCGAGTGTTTTCCAGTTTGTGTTTTTCAATAACGGCCTGTTGCTTCTGATGTTTTTTCTGGAAACTGTCAAATATGGGAATGTTGACATTCACCCCGAAAGCACCATTGCCGGATCCGACAATATCATGTCTGTCTTCATCCGAGAACAACCGGTCTGTCTGGCCGATCCAGCCGTAATTGATGAAAAATGAAACCGAGGGCATATAACCCGATTGGATATTTTTAATTTGGAGGTCGTTCAACTCGGATTGGACATCCAGTAATTTCAAATCAGTATTGTTACTCAGATTCAGCGCGTCCTTTTCTACAAAGTCAGCCACTGTAATTCGGTCTTTTTTGAGGACGATTTCCTCTTCCTGTGGAATGCCCATCAGAAATTTCAATTGGTTGTGTAAATGTTCCAGACCCAGTGAAGTGCCTTCGATTTCACTTTCGAGGTTAATTTTGTTGACTTTTAGCTGATCGACATCCAGTTTTTTGATGATGCCTTCTTCGTATTGTACTTGTGCTATATCGATCAATCGGTCCATCGTCTCCAGGTTGCTACTGAGAATGGAGCGCTGCTCATCCGTGATCTGGATTTGATAATAGGCCTGAATGATGCTGTACACCAATTCTTCTTTTGTTTTGAACGTGGAAAGATCATAGAGTTCCCTCGAAGTTTTGGCTGCTTTCAATCCGACCCAAAAGGATGGATTGTAGATCATCTGATTCATCTGAGCTGAGGCCGAAATCGTGTTTTGTACACCAAATTTGACGGGGATGAGGGTGCCGGGCTGTCCAAAAATTTCACCCGGGATGATCTGTTGTGGCAGTGCATAATTGTTGTTGTAGCCCCCTGTTGCAGTAATTTGTGGCAATCCTCCACTGGTAATTTCCTTGATCCTTTCCTCATTGGCAATTTCGTCCAGCTGGCTGTTCAGGACCTCTGGATTGTTTTGAACTGCAAATTCAATAAGTTCATCCAGGGTGAGTGAGTCTACTGGTTCCGTATGGATTCCGGGTTGCTGAGCCTGGGCAGATTGCATCCAACTGGTCAGAATGATGAGGAGAATATTATATTTTAAAAATTTCATTTGTCGCATTAGATGATTATAGAGTTATAATTTCACACCTTTTTCCGTCGGCTTCTGTTTTTTCTTTTTGTCCTTGTATTCCTTGACCAGTTCGGCCATTCCTTCTCCCAGGAATTTAAAAAAATCCGCGAGTTCCCGTAGTTGGTCGTTGGTCTCATTAGAATTGAGGCCTTCTCTTTCCCGGAGACAGCTTTCCATCAGATCGCTGATGAGTGAAAATTTTGAGGCTCCGGTGTATATTTTATTGAGCAACTTATCATGGTTGAGATAAAAGTATCTTTTACGGTCTCCACTGAAGGTTTTATAGTCCAGTGTTCCGTGTTCCAGCATGATATTGAGGTATTTACTGACAGAACTCTTGCTGACATGCAAGTGCTCGTGAATTTCCTCAAAACTCATGTAAGGTGGATCCACTAAAAGGAGTAACACGAAAATCCGGGCGTGTACAGGTGGAACATCCATTTTCTCCATACTGACCCCTAGTCGCTCAATGACCTGGGCTTCAGGCAGGAAGGTTTGCTTGGTTTTCATCGGTCTGAATAATTTTGTTCATTCTGTTTATCAGTCATGTTTTCGATCATTTTAACGGGGCAAAATTAGAAGTATTTATTTGGTTCGGGATAAAGTGAACCAAAATTTGACCGGATAGTTCGGCTTTTTCGACCAACGTAATCATCGATGGGACGAATATGTATCCTGCGGGAACCACACAAAATGGATCTACGAATTGGAGGCCTGTCAGGCCAGGGGGTATTGCGATCTGATCGCTGAAATTCGTTCGGATGGGTCGGTCAAACGGTTCGATTCTTAGAAACAACCGGTGGATTTGCACGATTATGAGCGGCCGCACACGGGGTGACCTATATGATCAAGGCTACAATGATCGGGGCCAGTTTGACCAATGCCTCCTGCATGGCAACCATGTCTTCCTGGGAATACCTGGAATGCGAAATCTTGCGAAAGACCAACGGAGACGCGGTCACGATCGGGGATATCATATCAGGAGATTATATGAGCACGCTTCTGGGCGGAAAAACCCCTGACTAAAAACGGTACGGCTTTTTGCAGGCCCACACCGGACCCAATGAAAAATCCGATGGTTTTTTCTGGCGGAATTGGAATTCGAATTTTATTCCTACTCACTGTTGGAGGAAGGGTACCCATATAGCCCGGAAAAAGCATCCACGCTATTGCATCCACGCTATTTCTGGATGTACCATCCGCGCTGCGTCCGGATCACGAGAACACCAACAGCGGCACTTTTTTCTGTTCGAGAAAT
>CBFGVZ010000244.1:0-4684 GCA_965652315.1 uncultured Saprospiraceae bacterium
GGATTTCGTTCAGTCATACCCCTTTATAACTTTGGTTGTTTGTATTGGCCCAGGTACTATTCCAGGCTTTTGTATCTCGTGCTTAATTTTGTACGGTAAGATAAAGGGGTGAAGCCGCGACGGATTTTTTTCGCCCCGCGCTGATGCAGAGGGGGAACCTTAATCCTGGCAGTAGTGGGACTCTTGCACATGCGACATACCCATGAAAAGAATGGAATCGTGAATGTCGGGGAAAGTATACAGGAAAACCTATTCTTTCCAATAGCATACCACCTGAAGTGCTTACAGTTCGTCCAGTTTGAAGTTTTTCCATTTCACCCGGATCCCTCCTCCACTGTGGATCTGCAGTGCGATGCGTCCCTGGGATTGACCGATGAGATCATCTTTCATGTCGGTCATCAATTCTCCGTTGAGCCAGGTTTGCACATGATCTCCTTCAAGCCTTATGCGCATGGTGTTCCATTCTCCCATATTCACATCGCCTTTACCTTCCGGAATTTTGTGGATCCATCCACGACCGTATGACTCATAGATACCGCCGCTATTATTTCCGGGAGGAGCTACCTCCACCTGCCAGCCACTCACCTTGGCTTTATCTTCGACGAAAGACCGGAAAAATATCCCGCTGTTACCGTTAGCTTCCTGCAGGAAATCTACTGAAAAATCGAAGTCATTATAATATTTATTGGTGGCCAGATAGCCATACTCCTCCGCCGGGCTGCTTTCACAGATCAGTACTCCATCCTCCACGTACCATTTCTCTGTTCCGTATACATCCCATCCGGTCAGATCCTTACCATTGAAAAGGCTGACATTTTTTTCCGGATCCCGGGGTAATTCTTTGATTTTCATATTTCGATACCAGGCTTTGGCACCGTGGTCCTGCAACACGATATGTCCCTTACGCGGAAGACCATATTCACGGGCATCTGCCCATTTCCCAGCCATTTTACGTTCCTGCCATTCTGGACTCCATGCTTCAAATTCTACGATTTTGGCACCGTTGAGCCAGTGTTCCACATGTCCGTTGTCAAATACAATTTTGGAAGTATTCCACTCCCCTACCGGCATCAGTTTTTTCTTCGAAGGATCAGCCGGATACATAGCATAATCTGCTCCGGCCATCTGCCAGTCTTCCAATTCAGACGGAAAACCTTCATCGTCTATGATCTGGTATTCCGGACCGGTCACATAGGGTACTTCATACTGCGGACGTTCCATCACGTGGTACAATACACCGCCATTTCCCCCTTCAGATATTTTCCAGTCGAAGGTCAGAACAAAATTCTCATACTGTTCTTTCGTAGTCAGATATCCTGACGCATCTGCACCCGTACCCTGTGCTTCAAGTAAACCATCCACGACCTTCCAGGGACCGGTCACTTCAGTTCCCTGATAATCCCGCCAACCATCCAGCGACTGACCATCGAAAAGCAATTTCCAGCCTTCTGATTTTTCGGAATCGGACAATGTGTTGGGCGGAGGGGATTGTGTACAGCTCCACATTCCCATTAAAAATACTACTAACAAAAACTGATTTTGCGCTCTCATTCTAATCTAAGACATTTTGTGTGTTCATCAATAAGGTACAGATCAGACCATTCCTTTTAATAATTCATTTTTACCAATTTGGTGGCCCGCTGCCAAATATAATATAAGTTGTGAACTTAGCTCTAATTATTCACCACATACAGTCCGAAAAAATACCATGCTTATTCCGGGCTAAGTAATACAAGATGGCCATACCGTAAGCCAGTTAACCTTCCCAGTACCGCCTGCTTACGTATACAGCCATCTGAAAGTGTAGCCACTCCATCTG
This sequence comes from uncultured Saprospiraceae bacterium, assembly GCA_965652315.1. Classification (GTDB taxonomy): domain Bacteria; phylum Bacteroidota; class Bacteroidia; order Chitinophagales; family Saprospiraceae; genus Membranihabitans. Next base: position 1,820 of record CBFGVZ010000244.1, read on the forward strand.
AATGAACCGAGGGATTCCGGGACTGTACTATGAAGCCACTTTCACTTCTTCCGCAGACCGGCGTGGAGAAGAAATAAACAAAAACTGATCCGCCACAATTTCTGTCACATACTGTGTGACGTTGTTTTTGTCTTCATAAGAATTCGTGGCCAGTCGCCCCTGCACCATGATTTCATCTCCCTTGTGGAGGATCTTCTCCATGTTTTCCGCCAAAAATCCCCAGGCCACAACCCTAAACCAATCCGTACTTTCGACCTTCTGCCCGATCGCATTGGTATAATAACGGTTTACGGCAATGTTCACATTAGTCACCTTCCGGTCACTTTGGGTGGTTTTCAATTCAACATCGGCTCCTAAACGACCAATAATCTGTACCTGATTTCTTACATTTCTCATAACATACGAATTTAAATAATGAAACAATAGCCGCAAGATACAGGCAGGGGAAAACGGAAAACGAAAATTAAACGGTTACTAACGTTTGTATGTGTTTGTAAACGTTTGTAAACGGATATACTGCTGATTATCAGAACTTATATAATCTGATAATTTATGAGAAATGTTGTAGGAATCAGGGGTTAAAATGATTTATTGAAAATATTCTAAGTCCATGAGCGGGGATTCGAACCATTTGTTTGAACGGCAGACGACTCGAATCCCTTACTAAAAGGACACATTATTTTCCTTAGGATTGATTTGAGGATCATGCGAACTGGAAGAAGTCTGGACTGATTTCGGGTATCCGGTGCAGAATAGATATTCAGACTCTCCGACCTGAACCCATTGATCTGACTTTCCACGATCCAGTACATGCTCATTCACATACGTTTTGATATCTCACACTTTCGTATTCATAAAATCAAAGGCACCTTTACGGAGTTGGATCCCATATTCCAGGTAAGCTTTCATACAAGCCAGGAAATTGGCCCAGCCTTCCGAATTGCTAATAACCCATTGAATATTTTTATCGTTCAAGCTTTTCCCATCCTCCGTCACCCGGACTACGGTACTCCCGTCAGTCTGAGAATCCAGGATAATGCGTACGACGGTATCCGGATCCCAGACAAAGGACACCGACCGATTGGCTTCAATTTCGATATCTGAAACCGGAAATTCATCAGGAAACTCCGGAAACTTCCACAGGAGTGTTTTGCCAGATTCCATCCGCCCCGAGCTTTCCGAAATGAAATATTTTGTCATAAAATCGGGGTTGACTATACCTTCGAAGACTTCGTCCGCGGGTTTTTGAATCTGAATCGTGGCTTTGGCTATTAGTTTCATATCACATTTTTTATCATACGTATAAGATCGGAATAACGCCCTGTCCGTCTAATTCCCGGTTCAGCAAAAAAAAGGGCCCACCATTTTCGAAAACTACCCGAACCGATCTTTATATCGGTTTACCAGGGAAAGGACTTCTTCATCCACCTGTCCAAAAATCGAAATTCCCCGTACGCCCGCATCCAATGCAGACTCAATGCCCACCTTTATCTCCCCGGTGTTCTTAAAATCCGGTAGAAAAATACCGGCGTACATCGGAAATTTTCCCTGCAACACCCGTAAACCATCCCGTGCAGCCATCCCGATCCACTTCGGTGGTTCCTGATAAAATCCATGGTAAATCATGGGAAATACCGCATCCAATGGCCAGTTGGTCCAATCCTGACGCACCAGTCGGCGGGCTATTTCAGGCGTAGGAAAAACCGCTGCGGAAATGGGTTTGTTCTTCTCACCCGCCAGCTTGGCGATACCTTTTACTATGCGGGTAATTTGACCATACCGGAACATCCGCCAGGAATCCATTTGCCCAGGATAAGGAAACTTTAAGGGGTCCTTCCCCCATTCATTTTGATATTCACGACGACAATCCTCGCAGTAACAAAAGTCGTAATCCGGCAGTTCTTTTTGCTGGACGATGTCATATTTTTTCCACAAATTCACCGCCAGGATCACATCACAATACCGAACATAATCCAGATGTATTCCATCCACATAATCCTTATCCAGGATTTCGCCGCTCCGTTCGAGCAGATAATCCATGACCTGAGGCTTCGAAGGACAAAGCCATCGGTAATACCCCACATAAGGAGGATGTTCAGCGCATGACATACCATTACGACTGACCGCATACCATTCCGGATGTGAATCCAGCAGTGATTTTTCTCCCCGGTTCATCGTCCACATCCACCGGTGCGCCTGCATGTCCATTTCCCTGGCAATTTTAAAATGATCCGGGCTGTCGCTTTCGAAAAAAATACCCCTGATTCCTTTGGAAGCGAGATTCCGGTATTTCGCTCTGATTTCCTCAGGTAATTCACGGGAATCCGGGTTGGTCCACAGATAGAATCCCGGGGTAAAAGTTGATGAGGTCCTGGTAACCATTGCCCCGTCTGCTTTCAAACCGACACTCAGCGCTGTGGCCAGGCCACCCGCTCCGCTGATTTTCAAAAATTGTCTCTTATTCATAGGTGATTCAATTTCTTTTAGTTTTCCCCGAAATTCCTGGCAATATAATAAGGAATATCGATTTATGAATATCGATTGGGTATCGGATCCTTATGTCCCTACAGCCCTGGGACTACACTTCGCACCCGGTATGCGACAAATTCCTGCCATCGGGACAAGTTGAAGTAAGCCCTCGCTCCGGCACCATTCATCTCCTGTCAAAAGAGTGCCATGACAGCGTAAACAACGGCACCAGGATTCGAAGCGCGTGCAAGCGAACCCCGACACATGAATCCCCGTTTCAGTCTTGCAAATACAATTCCCGCTCTCAAACCAATAACCAGAGTGAACAATCCAATTTACTATCAGATTCTAAACTCACGCTCTCTCACTCATTTCTTCAAGCCAATAACCAGGGGG
>CBFGVZ010000245.1:0-4637 GCA_965652315.1 uncultured Saprospiraceae bacterium
CATTGAATTTATGACGATGGAATATTTCCCTGCCCCACCTGTTTTTCCAACGTTCCCAGAAAGGTGATTACCTGATTCAATGAAGACATATTTTCCACCACGAGCATCAGATGGTTCCGGGATTGCTTGACCTTCATTTTCAATTTCCGAGGATTCGCATTCACAAAAACCATCAAATCCCGGAATAAAGACGATTCGTAATATGCAGATTGGGGATCAGTCGGAAAAAAGCACCGCAATTTCCGTCCCGTCACCAGAATCCGCTCAAATCCCAGTTTCTTACCCAGCCATCGCAACCTCAACCCCTGAAACAAATTTTCCACCTCCCGCCCATATGGCCCGAAACGGTCACGCAGATCAGTGGCAAAAGCGGTAAGTTCTTCCTCGTTGTTCAGGTGATCCAACGTAGTGTACAGGCTCAGTCTTTCCCGGATTTGATTGACATAGGTATCCGGAATCAGCATATCGGCGTCGGTTTCGATGACGACATCCCGGACAAATTCCTTTTGTTTCTTCAAATCATCCTGAAAGAGATCTTTGAACTCGGTTTCTTTCAATTCCCGGATGGACTCTTCCAGTATCTTCTGATAGGTGTGGTATCCAATCTCTGAAATAAAACCGCTTTGTTCGGCCCCGAGCAGATTTCCGGCTCCCCGGATATCCAGGTCCCGCATCGCAATTTCAAACCCGGAACCAAGGTCTGAGAACTCCTCGATGGTTTTCATTCGCTTCCGGGCTTCGGCAGTCAGGACGGACAAGGGTGGACTAAACAGGTAACAGTAAGCTTTTTTGTTGGATCGTCCGACGCGGCCCCTGAGCTGGTGCAGGTCACTCAGTCCAAATTGATGGGCATTGTTGATAATGATCGTATTCGCATTGGGAATGTCAAGACCAGTCTCGATGATATTGGTACACAGCAACAAATCGTATTCACCGTTGATGTACCGGACCAGGGTGTCTTCGAGTTGCTTGCTTTCCATCTGGCCATGTGCCACCGCAATGTCGATGTCCGGGCACAGACTGGCCAATAGTATTTTCATATCCGGCAAAGCCTTCACCCTATTGTGAACAAAAAACACCTGTCCGCCCCGATCCACCTCATAGTATATGGAATCACGGATCAATTCATGGTTGAATATCCGGATTTCGGTATGAATGGCCTGGCGATTGGGTGGTGCGGTCCGCAGGATGGACAGATCCCGTGCGGCCATCAGTGAAAACTGAAGCGTTCGCGGAATAGGCGTAGCGGTCAGGGTCAGGGTATCCACGTTGACTTTGAGGTCACGCAATCGCTCTTTGGCCGTCACTCCAAATTTCTGTTCTTCATCGATCACCAGTAATCCGAGATCCTTAAAGCCAATTTTTTTGTTCAGAATGGCATGGGTTCCGATGACAATGTCGATCTTCCCCTGTTTCAGATCTTCGAATATTTCATTCTTTTCCCGGTTGGTCTTGAATCGATTGACATACGCAAGATTGACGCCAAATTCGTTCAGACGGTCAAAGAAAGTCTTATAATGCTGCAGGGCCAGGATAGTTGTCGGTACCAGTACCGCGACTTGTTTACCATTCACCACCGCCTTAAAAGCTGCCCGGATGGCAATCTCCGTTTTTCCGAAGCCCACATCACCACATATCAGTCGATCCATCGGGCTTTCCATTTCCATATCGCGCTTCACATCAATGGTAGCCTGTTCCTGATCCGGCGTGTCCTCATAAAAAAAGCTGGCCTCCAGCTCGGCTTGCAGATATCCATCCGGTTTACAGGCAAATCCTTTAGAAGCTTTCCGACGAGCATACAATTTGATCAGCTCTGAGGCGATATCCTTAATCTGCTTCTTGGTCTTACTTTTGAGCTTACTCCAGGTATCAGTTCCCAGTTTGCTCAGCGCCGGAGCCTTCCCTTCCTCTCCGGTAAACCGCGCAATTTTGTGCAGGGAATTAATGCTGACATAAAGAACGTCATTATTCCGGTACACAATTCTCAGGGATTCCTGGGTCTGCCCTTTGATCTCGATTTTCTCCAGCCCTGAATACCTTCCCACGCCGTGATCGATATGCGTCACATAATCGCCTGGTTGTAATTCCCGCAGCATCCGGGAAGTCATGGCTTTACTTTTCGAAAAACCTTTTCGGAGATTGTACTGGTGGAAGCGTTGAAAGATCTGGTGATCTGTATAACACACCAGTTTCAACTGATGATCAATAAATCCCTCATGAAGCGCCGAGTGAATGGTATGAACCGGCAGCCCGGCTCCCAAGTCCTGGAAGATAGAGTCCAGACGGCGGGATTGCCGTTCGCTTTCCACAAAAAGATAAATCTGGTATCCTTTCCGAAAATGCTTCTGTAAGTCTTCGATCAGGAGGGTGAAATTCTTATTGAAACTGGGCTGTGGGCTGATTTCCAGCTCAATGCGCTGAGATACCGGTATCTCCAGCTTCCAGGTATCCTCAAAATAAAAACCCCCTAATTCTTCCAGTTCATCCAGCACAAACTGCGGACTAAGATATTTTTCACTATCAAAAAATGCCATGACATCGCCCGGGTATTCTGACTTGAAACGCTCCTTCTGAAATTCCTGAAACAGTTCATAGGTCTTCTCCAATCTGCTGATAAAAAGCGGATGATCCATACTCCACAGGACCGCATCATTCCTTATCAGTCTGAAAAATGACGCCCATTCCTCGACGCTGACTTTTTCCTGGATATCCGGAACGATCGAAATAAAATCCACTTTTTTGCGAGATAACTGACTTATCGGATCAAAAAGTCGGATACTTTCGATATCGGTGTCAAACAACTCTACGCGATACGGCCAGTTGTTTCCATATGTAAATACATCGATGATGCCACCACGAATTGAAAATTCTCCAGGCTCATATACAAAATCAACGTGCCGGTAACCGTATTCCACCAATTCTGTCATGAGGAGTTCTGCATCCATCTCTTCCCCTACCCGAAGATCGATTTTATTTTGGTGCAGTACTTCCGGAGAAACAATTTTCTCGATCAGGGCTTCGGGATAGGTCACGATGATATGCTGCCTGTTCCGGTCATTGTATATCTGATTGGCCGTTTCGGTCTTGTAGAGCAGATTGTTTCGATCGATCCGGGTAAAATTCTGGGGTTGTCGAAAGCTATCCGGCAGCAGATGAATAGGCTTACCCGGGAGCAATGCTTCCAGCGTATTAAGCTGATATGCAGCCGATTCTTTATCACTACACAGTACTATATAGTGTTTCCGCTGATTCTCATAGCTGGCAGCAATAAGTACGCTTTTACTGCTTCCAGGTGCAGATTCAATGCCGACCTTTTCCACCAATCCACTCTCAATCTGTTGGTTGATGGATTGCACAGCCGGACTGTGGCGATATAAATTCAAATATTGATTTAGGTTTTCCACTTCTGATATATATCTGAACAACCTGGTACCAAAACCCGATTGCTAAAAAATAGTTTATCCGGGGGTCTCCGGAATATAACCTGATCGTTTATTATGAGATCCGATCCTCTGTTCTGAAATCAGGCGCAAAGATAAAAATTCCCATTTTCAAACTACGGTCCTGCCCTGGGAATTCCTGATTGGTCATTCGGACCTCTCTGGATTAATATACTCCCAATTGCCCGGATTGCAATTATCCGGGTGGTTGTATGGATATACCAGATGAAGTCCCTATTTTGCGGGGATAAAATGATCGTTGGATTATATGCGACAAATATATCATGGTAAATTATTGTTGTTTGGGGAATATCTGGTATTGAATCAGGGTGCAGCCCTGGCTCTACCTGAGCGGGGATACTCAGTACGATGGGAAAACGGTAGCATGCCTGATCCTGAGCTGGCAGACTACCTGGAGTTTCTGAAAAGCGAAGATTTTTTGTCCGATTACCTCAAGTTGTCGCTACTCGAAAAACATCTTGAATCGGGCTGGCATATCGTTTCCGACATTCCCAGGCACAAGGGGCTGGGGAGTTCGGCTTCCATTGTCGCGGCGGTTTATGACCGATACAAAGCACGACAGGATTCGGAGATTTCGTTGAACGAACTTCAGGAAGTATTCGCCGTTATGGAAAATTACATGCACGGCAAAAGTTCGGGATTTGACCCACTTCCCATTTATTTTGACCAGCCCATCCTCCGGAAAAACAACCAATCGGTACGGGTCCAAACCGCCCTGCCCTGTCTCCAATCCTGGACCACTGAGCTGGTGGATAGTGGCAGTGTACGCACAGACCGGGGTGGAATCGAGCGATTCCTGGAGAGACTAAAGCATGACAAGGTATTTGCTGAAAAAATTGACACGCTTACCAAGGTCAATAACAAGTTGGTAGAAGCCGTCATCAAAAATGAAAAGAGGATCGCAGAGAACCTATTGAAGACTTTTTCGGAAAATCAATTCTATCTCTTTGCAGATTGGATACCGGACAATATACGGGAAGTGTGGGAGTCCGGTCGGGAAGAAAACCATTCCGCTTTCAAAATGCTGGGCGCAGGGGGAGGCGGGTTTTTTCTAAAAATACATTTCAACCACCAGGGTTAACCCGGATCAATGCATGGTTTTTGCTTTACATAGATGCGAGGCCTGACCGGATATAGTCCAAGACCCATGATGCTCATGCCTCTTTGATGAGGGAA
>CBFGVZ010000246.1:0-4554 GCA_965652315.1 uncultured Saprospiraceae bacterium
ATGGATAAGGTGGTATTTATCTTATTAATTTTGTCCCTGGCTATCCATTCGTGTACGCCCTCAATGGAAGATACTACAGACTATGATGCCATAAAAACCGAATTGATGCAGGACTCCGCATTGGCTGGGAAAGAAAAGCGCATTGAGGCCGCAGTGGAATTTTATAAAGCAGAAATTCAGAATCAGTTTTCCTATCGGATAAAACTCGCCACGAATAGCGGGGACCGGATTTTTCTGGATGCCATTGAAACGCAGCAGATCGAATCATTCCGCGAGCAACTCGACTCCTCTGCCAGAATCAGGATCCGAAAAATAGCTGACTCCCAGGTATTCGATGAGTCCTGGCTCGCTGATAATATCCTGAATGCGATCTTATCAGCGGGACGGTATCCATGGAATCAACAACTGCCGGACAGTATATTCCTCAATTACCTGTTGCCATATAAGGTAATCCATGAATATCCTCAAAACTGGTGGGATTTTCTCGGGTCCTGGTACCGCGATAGCCTGACTACCTGGTCTTCGCCTTTATTTACCGGTTTTGATGCCTCTAATGCCCGATGGGTACACCAATATACGACGATCTATCCGCGCAGTCTGCCGATGTGGTGGAATTATGAGCCACAGGCATCGACCATTACCAAATTTCCCTCCCTCAATGAAATACTTTTACTCCGCAACGGAAGCTGCTTTCTGGAGGCCACGATCAATGTCATGATTCTGCGGACTTGCGGTATTCCTGCTACGATATATGAAGTTCCGTTCTGGGGTTCCCGGAACGGCTCGCATGCCGGCGATGTATATTGGAGTTCAGAGGCGCAAAAAATGGTCAGTCGGTATTCCTGGGTGGAATATGATCCGGAATACTATGTCCGGCCCGCCAAGGTGGTACATTACACTTTCCGCTATACCGGAGAATACCAGGAACGGATTGAACCCTGGCTCCATGGGGAAATATTTCAGATTCCTCAGATGTCCGGGAATCACTGGTATGATGCCACCGCAGTTCACAATGCGGTCAGCAACATTCAATTTCACGTTCCCGATGAAATTTCAGACCGGTTGAAACTGGGATATATTTATGTGATGAATTACGGGGAGTGGGTTCCAGTGGACTATGGCTATGTACGAGGCGATTCCCTTTTTTTCAAGTCCATGGGCAGGGACATCATCTACCGGACCGGGTTTTATTCCAGTGGCAAGCATTCTTACATGACCAGACCTTTCCTGCTCGATCGCCAGGGTAAGATCCGATACAGTATTCCAGATACCGCACGCCAATCAACTATTCAAATCACCCGGATCAATCACGCAGTAGAATCGCAGGTCGATTCAGGCAACATCTATACGCTCCAATATTTAGACCGAAATGGAATCTGGCAGGATCATGAAACGAAAAATTGTCTGAAAGATGGTGAGTTGATTTTTTCTGATGTTCCCACAGGTGCGTTTTACTTTCTATCCTCTCGCGCAGACCATCGGCACCTGGCCCGGATTTTTTTAATAGGAGAGCAGGGCCAACAGATGTGGTATTGAATGAGAATTCGGGAGGTTGAATACCTAAGGTGGAGGCGATGTAGTCAAAGCATTCTGGCTCGGAACGGCATTATATGGTCTGGCAATCCCCTATCAATCAAATTCTGACATCCTGCCCTATCCCCATAAAAGCTGATAGACAGGATGGCAGAATCTTGTCGGAATACCCGTATGGGCAGCAGAGCCCATGTGGAGGAAAGTGTCTTCCATCTGATCCTCTCTTACAATCAGATCAAACCCACATATTCCACGATGGAAGCCTCCGGCTGAGTAGAAAATAAATGTCGGAGCTGGGGATCCAACGTCCCAGGTTTGACAATCTAAACCAACTTCTTCAGACTCTCCTCCAGCATGGCCACGCGACCCTTGCCGTCTTCCAGTTTTTTGCGTTCCTTGTCTACGATGGCTTCCGGGGCGTTCTGCACAAATCGTTCATTGGACAATTTGGACTCGATCATTTTCACAAATCCCCGGGCATACTGCAACTCTTCTTCCAGCTTCTTTCGCTCTTCTTCGACGTTCACGCCCGGCAGCAACAAAAAAGCTTTTATCCGACCCTGGACGAGCGTGGCGTGTAGGTCGTCAGGGGCATCCTCCATCAGGCCGACCTGATCCAACGCGGCCATTTTGATCAGGATCTCCTTCATCCCCGCCTCACTGAGCAACTGACGGGAAGAGGCATTGTTTGCCAGGAACAAAGTCAGATTTTCCTTTAGGCTGATCTGGTGCTTGTTGCGCAGATCGCGGATGCCGGTGACCAGTGACTGGACCGTCGCCATATGATCCACGTTGCTTTCTACTTTTGTTTCCTGCGCCGGCCAACTTACCAGTCCTACAAAATCTCCTTCCGGACGAGGCCGAAGTTGCTGATAAATCTCTTCGGTGATAAAGGGCATAAAAGGGTGCAGAATCACCATCAACCGCTCGTAAATATTGAGAATCCGATCATAGGAGGCCTGGTCGATCGCATTGCCATAGGGCGGCTTCACCACTTCCAGTAGCCATGAGAAAAAGTCGTTCCAGATGAAATTGTACAGCCGCATTATCGCCTCGGACAACCGGTACTGGTCAAAATCCCGCTGGATCAATCCTATCTGTTCCGTTACCCGGTCTTCAAACCAATCCAGAGCAGCCTGTCGGATTAGCATTTCTTCCCGGTTCTTTTCATCCTCCACTACCGGCCAGCCTTTGATCAGCCGGAGCCCGTTCCACATTTTATTGCAGAAATTCCGGCCCTGTTCGCAGAGTTTCTCATCGAAGAGCAAATCACCGCCAGCCGGTGACGACGACAGCAATCCGAACCGCACCCCGTCGGCCCCGAATTTTTCGATCAACTCCAGCGCGTCGGGCGAATTTCCGAGCGATTTACTCATTTTACGGCGTTGCTTGTCCCGCACCATTCCGGTAAAATACACCTCTTGAAACGGCTGCTCACCCTTCCATTCGTATCCCGACATAATCATACGGGCCACCCACAAAAAGATGATGTCCCAGCCCGTCACCAGCGTAGAAGTCGGGTAATAGTAATCGATCTCTTTCCCACCGTCCATACCATCGAAGACCGAGAAAGGCCACAGCCAGGAAGAAAACCAGGTATCGAGTACATCTGCATCCTGTATAAGATCCTCCGCTGTGAGCCCACGATCAGGAAAAGCTTCCCGGGCTTGCTTCAGTGCTTCTTCAGCCTTTACCGCCACAAATATCTGATCGTCATAATACCAGGCCGGAATGCGATGACCCCACCAAAGCTGACGTGAAATGCACCAGTCCCGGATGTTTTCCATCCAATGCCGGTAAGTATTTTTCATATTTTCAGGGAAAAACCTGATCTCATCCGTCATCACAGCCTGCAGGGCGGGTTCGGACAGAGCTTTCATATCGACGTACCATTGGAGCGAGAGCCGGGGTTCTACTATGGCACCGGTACGCTCGGAACGCCCAACGCTGTTGGTATAATCCTCGACCTTTACCAGCAGACCTTTCTCTTTCAGTTCCTGCACGATATTTTTCCGCGCTTCAAACCGATCCTGACCCCGATAATGCAGACCGAGTTCGTTGATCCGGCCATCATCCGTCAGCACATCGATGACTTCCAGACCGTGACGTTGTCCAATTTCGTAGTCATTGACATCGTGTGCCGGAGTCACTTTCAAGGCACCAGTACCAAATTCCATATCCACGTAATCGTCGGAGATCACCGGCACTGCCCTGTCCACGATCGGTATCAATACCTGCCGTCCCCGAATGTGGGCGTATCGCTGATCCTCCGGATGAATGGCCACACCAGTATCCGCCAGGATGGTTTCTGGTCGGGTGGTCGCGATAATCAGGAACTCGTCTGAATCTGATATGGGATACTTCACATGATATAGCCTGGATTGTTCTTCACTATGAATCACTTCCTCACCCGACAACACGGTTTGAGCTTCGGGATCCCAGTTGACCATTCGCAATCCGCGATACAACTTCCCTTTCCCATACAAATCCACAAAAGCCTGAATGACCTGCCGGGACCGGACCTCATCCAGGGTAAATGCCGTGCGGGACCAGTCACAGGAGGCTCCCAGTTTCTTCAATTGTTGCAGGATGATCCCACCGTATTTATCGGTCCATTCCCAGGCGTATGCCACAAATTTGTCCCGGGAGATATCACCTTTTTTAATGCCTTTATCGCGCAGCCACTGCACCACCTTAGCTTCTGTGGCGATGGACGCGTGATCCGTACCAGGTACCCAGCAGGCATTTTTACCGTCCAGACGGGCCTTGCGGACCAGAATATCCTGGATGCTGTTGTTGAGCATATGTCCCATATGAAGCACCCCGGTTACATTGGGTGGTGGAATCACTATGGAAAAAGGCTCCCGGTCGTCGGGTCTGGATTCGAACACTTTGTGTAATTCCCATGCTTCGTACCATTTCTTTTCAATCGCGCTGGCTTCGTAGTGCTTGGTTAATTCCGGCATTGTTTATATTATTTGAGAAATTTCCTGCAAATATAGAACATCCGGAATTCGAACT
>CBFGVZ010000247.1:0-4542 GCA_965652315.1 uncultured Saprospiraceae bacterium
CGGCATTTTCCAGGATGCGGAGCAGGCTTTTATCCGGTCGGTCTTCGAACAGATATTCGTTGATTTTTCTGGGGCTCCCATGGACCAGGTTCAACCTTAAAGGACCGTCATTCAGGTGGAACTCCACATTCAAATGGACCGGAAGAGATCTCAGATAAGCTCTTTGTTCCTCATTTATAATGGAATTGGTGAACGATATGGATATTTTTCCATTGGCCTTTTCTTCATCGGTTTTGTAGGCGCAGCCACAATCATCACTGTTCCTTCCGATGCCATAATCGTAATTTCCGGCAATGGTCGGGATGCAGCGCCTGCGGATTTCATCAACAACCTCGTTGGGCCAAATATTGTAGCCCACCAGGTCGCCCAGACAATAAATATTGTCCGGGTGTCGACCCTCCACGTCGTGGAAAAATGCCTCCAGGGCGGGAAGGTTTGCGTGAATATCGCTGAAAAGAGCTATCTTCATGTCTTCTCCACGTGTCGGTTAACAGCATCCCGATCCAGGTGTGCAGCAGGACGATTCGGCAGTTTGCAACTGAATCATGCCCACTTTGGGTTTTTCCACCTGGGTTCCACAATTTTCTTTTGCCAGACAATCGGTCTGCTTGATCGAAAGGAGGAAGTGCTGACCATCGAATTCCAATCCGAATTTTTCAATACTCCGGCCCTGAAATTCCACTTCTACCGGCAAATCTTCACCGATATTCAATGTGCTTTCCGAAATTTCAATGATTTTGAGTAGTTTCTCAGGGTGCAGACGATGGTTGTAATCGTTGGCGTTCCAGAGTTGAAAATTGACCACTTCCTCCGTCCGGACCGTTCTGCCACAGTCGATGAAATGTTTGGTGATTTTCCCCACTTCAGTGACGTGAAAATGGCGGGGTACCAAATTTCCGTCCGGAAGTTCAAATGCGATGGTCTCCAGGTTCCGGAGGTGGTTTTTGACTTCAGATAGTTTCATAGGTTATGATTTAGGAGGGTGAATGATTCTGTCTATTGGCGGACTTAGCAACAATTTGATTTGGGCGAATACTGGTTTAGGAATTCGGAGATCTCAGTTTTCATCTCGTTCCACTTTTCGGGGTTGATGCAGTAACACACGCTGGTGCCCTCCACCGTCCCCTGGATGAGTTCCAGGTTTTTCAATTCTTTTAAATGCTGGGAAATGGTGGGCTGAGCCAGGCCAATTTCTTCGACCAAATTTCCGCACACACAGGCATTTAGCTTGCACAAATGCTGGATAATCGCTATTCGGGCGGGATGGCCCAGGGCCTTGGCCCATAACGCGATTTTGTTTTGCTGTTCGTTGAAAATTTCAGTTTTGGTCCGTCCCATGAATTCATTGTTATATCGCAATATTACGATAAATATGAAAAATGGAAAATATTTTTTTGATTTTTTTTGAAATTTTTTTTCCAGCGGCAGGTAAAATTCCGCAGAATTGAGGTCTACCCTGAAATTGACTCCTTTCTTAAATGGGATATATTTCCTCAATTCTTCCCTTTCTTCCTTTTTCGCCACGGGGCGTCCCGCGTCCAATCCCCCGCCATAATGCATCCATAGGGTATGATTTCATCCACCACTTCGCCCAGTCCAAATTCCCTCATTTGATCTTTCACCGATTGGGCACTTTTGTAGGCGCTCGGTAATTCGGATACGTCCACATGGCCGGAATAAAACCGCACATCCAGGCCATCGGTTTCCCTGTGAAAAATCTCTTCGGTGGTTTTTCCCGCGAGTTTGCGCTTATGAGCCCTCCGGCTGACGTTGCGCCCGGCGCCATGGGGCGCAAATCCCAGATTGGATTCGGTCGTTTCTCCCCGGATGATCAATACCGGTTCGCTCATATTCAAAGGGACGATGCGCCGCCCGTCCCGGCTGTCCGGAACAAATTCATCCTCGATCGGCGTGGCTCCTTTGGCGTGGTAAAAAAGTTCCCCATCCCGAAATACAAAATTGTGTTCGTTCCAAAATCGATCCGAAACGTCTGATTGTAGGTGTTCCACCGTCGCATCGTGAATGATTTCGTGGTTGAGTTTTGTCCACTCCCGAATCACCTGCAACGCTTCCCAGTAGGCCTTTCCTTCTTCGGTATCAAACGGAATCCAGGCATTTCGCGACTTTGTTTCGGGGGAAATTTCCCGTCTGAATTTTTCGGCCACCTGCATTCCCTGCTTGTACAAATAAGCCCCCAGCCCCCGGCTGCCGTGATGGGTAACCAGGATCGTCTCGCCGGTTTCCTCGGATTGCCCTACCGATAAAAAATGGTTCCCATCGCCTTGCGTGCCGAGATGGTGCCGGGCGAATTCAAGGCTGGTATTGTCCCGCAGGAATTTGTTGGATTTTAATTTTTCTTCCAACTCCCGGGGCAGGGTCGAAAATTCGGGGCGGCCCCCTCCGCCAAAATGGGTCACCGAATGCGCCGCATCCAGGACCGCTTTCGGCGGTACAAACCCTACGTTGGTCAGCATCACCGAACAACAGATGTCCGCGCTGTGCATCGCCGGATGGATGGCGTTTTGGGTAGCGACAACCCCTCCTACGGGAATTTGCCCCACTTCGCCCGACGGACAGGCATCGGGCATCACCGCTCCGCTGACGATCGTAGGCGTTTTCATCAAAGCGTTCATCGTCGCTTCCACGCTTTCCACGTTGGTTGTTTCTTCCTGATTGTCTGCACGGATGTTCATATGAAAGGGCAGAGGAGTGTCCCGCGGGGTCATGATCCGGGGGCTAACCGAATCCAGATAGTCGATGAGCTCCTCTCCCCGCAACTGGTAGGTATTCACGTGGGAAATGGCCTCCTTGAACCACTTTCCCGGCTTATATCCCAATTCGATGATGTCTTTTCCTGTTATCCTGGTCATTTGCTTCTCCTCTTGATTCAATAATTCTCTGGTATTTAAAACAGTACGATCCGGGTAATGTTGGATGGCATCGAAACTTCTCCCTGAATTCACTCCCGAAATGCATGGAACCCCCGAATAGTAAGTGCGCCGGCTATTAAGTTCGTGATAGGTGCTACGAAGCTGTGGTGCACTAAAGTCCACTCAAAATTCACAAATTAATTCCCTGAAGTATCAACTGGCAACAACCATCGCCCCTTCAGGGCTCAAATTTGTAGGTTGTGCTATTGCGCCGACGTCCTTTCAGGGCTTGCTGGCCCGAGACATTTTGGAAAAGTACAAATCATTCTGCGAGACCCCATCTGCGTTTATCTGCGAGACCCTAAGCCGCTTATGCCCTATAATTTCACGTTTATCTACCGAATTAGGCAGGCCACGGTCGCCACCGATACGCTGCGTTCTCCGCATGCTTTTTGCTGTGATCGGGCGGATCAATCTTTTTGCAGCGTCTCCAAAAGCTGGAAACACAGGTTGTCGATTTCCCGCATTTGGGGATGAAAGGCCGATACGTTGGTAAGAACAACCACCCCGGTGCGGCTTTCCAAATCCAATGCGATGGAGGAGGTAAACCCACCGGTCCCTCCATTGTGCCAGGCCCACTCATACCCGGCTCCCGTGGTAATGAGGTGCCACCCCAGCCCAATTTGCATGTTTTCGTTTACCCGGTACGTCGGCTCGACGGTCAATGCGGTGACGGAATTTTTAGGATTAAAATGGACCACGGCAAACCGGGCCAGATCCTCCGCGGTCGAAAGCACCCCTCCCGCTCCGTTTAAAATATTCAGATCCCAGTACGAGGTCACCTCTCCCTTCGCATCCAGCCCATTGACCAATTCCCCATCCAGCTGGTTCCGATCCGTGGAGGTGAACGTCATCCCGTATTTTTGCACAATCAATCGCTGGAGCAAATCCTCGTAGTCGGAATTTGAGATTTCGCCGAGTAAGTAACCGAGGAGTCCCGTCCCCAGGTTCGAATATTCAAAACGGCTGCCCGGTGGGGCATTGAGGTTCATTTCTTCTTCCAAATAGGATGTCAGCATGGCTTCGTCGTAATCCTTGTACGGATTGGCTGGATCGACGAGGAAAAAGTTGAGATTTGACGGAAGTCTGGGTAACCCCGACGTGTGGTTGGACAATTGGCGGAAAGTTATCGGATCATCGACCTTCCAGTTGAGGTCCACCGTTTTCTGAATGGTATCGTCCAGGGACAGGGAGTCCACCGCCACATAATGGGACAACAGGTGGGCCGTAAAAACCTTGCTGATGGATCCGATCTCGAAAATGTGCCGCTGATTTTCAGCCTTCGTGATGGAGTCGTTGAGTTTCCTTACCCCGGCAAATTCCACCCGGTCCACATCCAGGAGGGCGATCGAAAACTGGGTGTGATCCGGGTATATTTGGGCCACTTCACGGATCATATCCCATTGACTTTCCGAAATTAAGGATGTTCGCTTTAGTCCTGTTTCGTCTTCGTTGGGGTGTTGCCCCTGGACGTTGTTCCATTGAATGATCAGTACGATAAAAAAGAACAGCCAGGGGCGTCTGCCGATATGAAGGAAGGTCGTATGAGGTCTCGTATTTTTGACTGTCATAAGTGGGTATTTCGCCTCTTTGCAGTTGTAATTTAGGAAAT
>CBFGVZ010000248.1:0-4491 GCA_965652315.1 uncultured Saprospiraceae bacterium
TGATCTGATTGTAGTAATTGGCATCGGACATAAAATGATCCGGCAACATACTCGCCCAGCCCATGACATTCAGATGTTTGAAATCGGAATATTCATATTTGCGTTTCAGGGTGCCCGTACCGACAGATATCATTTTCAGTTGCTCTCTACCCAATGGCCAGTGAAACGGATATCCTTTGAGAGTGGCTAGCAGTAACAGGGTCAGAGAAGGATTATTGGCCATACTGATCCCTCCGTCGATGAAGGAACCTTTCTCACCATTTCCAATGTCCAGGATGAGCGGCAAAAAATAGGTAGGAGCTGCGGCACTGGCCCGGACCAGTTTCCACAAAGGCAAATCCTTGTTGTGATCGTAAAATTTTCCGTCGGGATGATTGTGAAATGGCCAGGTGCTGAAGGTATCTGCGCGTTTGGTAACGATGCAGAGGCCGGTTTTGATTCGCTCCTGATCCCCCAGCGTTACCTTCCCAAATACACTGCGAAGGGATCTGTTCAATGGAGCAATGTCGTATTTCTCCCCTTTTGTAAGATAACGGTAGAGATTGGTTTTTTTGCCAAATATCTGATTCCCAAGGGCCAGATAATAGTCGGAAAGCTCTTTCACTGACATCCCCAAAGCCAGACCGGTTGCAATAATGGAGCCCGTACTGGTCCCCCCGATCAAATCAAAATAATCACATAACCGAAGGCTGGAATCGTTGTTTTTTTCCTGCAACATCGATTCCATGTGTTCCAGAAATCCAAGAGTCAGAATGCCGCGTACACCACCCCCATCCAGTGCAAGGATTCGTTTTGGACCCGGTCGGGATAGTTGTTTTCGCAATGAGGACATACCGTAAGGTTGTGCCAATGATCAAATGACGAACACCGGGTGGAAACTGCCACCTGGATTAAATGGTGGTAATATACGATTTTACCTTTTACACACCGGACTAAAATAAGTAAAAAACTATGAATAGGCAAATCAGCGCAGGTCAAACACCGTTATCATCGTGCTGATCCCAACAGAATCAACGCCAGTTTATAAGCCAGCCGGGCACCGACATTACCATCCCATTCATGCGGAAGACCGGCTACTTCACACAGATCAGCGCCGATAACAGACCGGCCGGACCGGACGATCATTTCCAGCAGATAAATCGCCTGCTGATAGGTCAGGCCGCCCGGTACCGGTGTACCCGTCATGGGGCAACAGGAAGGATCCAGGCCGTCGATATCAAAACTGATATATACATGACCGGGCAGATTTTCGATCATGCGCTGACATTGATCGTGCCAGGACGCTCCTTCAAACATATACCGATTTAAATCCCCTGCAAAAAAGGTTCTGACCCGACCATTCGATTGGCGGATTCGCTCCGATTCTTCCGGGCACCAATCCCGGATCCCGACCTGCACCAATTGACTAATCTGCGGAATTTCCGTCAGAATATTGTACATGATCGAGGCGTGGGAATATCGGAACCCTTCATAGGCTCTGCGCAGGTCACAATGCGCATCGATTTGCAGCAGACCGAATTCCGCATGCTGCCCGGCCAGGGCTTGCAGGTAGCCCAATGGCGTACTGTGATCCCCACCGATTAGCAATAGCTTTTTGTTCCGGTTCAGGTAAGACAAGGCCTGATGACGGACTTTGTCATTCATCTTCGCAGAAGCTTCATTGACACCATCTATCCTTTCACGCCATTCCCGGAAATCCATCACTTTTACACCCGATTCCCAGGCGTCAATCACGCAGGCAGCCTCTTGCCTCCAACGATCATTCCACTGTTTGATTTCCGGATCACCAGGAGCCATGAAGATTCCTTTTTTCCAGACGTCGGGAAAAAATTGATCCCCCAGATCGAGCTGAGCTGAGGCCCCCAGGATGTTATCCGGGGCAGAGGACGTTCCTTCGGCATACGAAGTTGTTGCATCCCATCGGACCGGCAATAGAATGCAGTCTGCCATTTCTTCGTCAAATGGGAAACCCATAAAACGGCCATTGTTCACCCCCGGTTCATTGGGGTTGTATTCTTCGATAGTCACAGTTACACATTAATTCTTTCATCCCAAATTGGGGCAGACAAAATAACCAAAAATCCGTGGAACAATGTCGTGGAAGTTTTGCTAACTCCCAAAATCTTTCCGGATGGCGGGCATTATGTACCGAATCTTTCCGGCAATATTCCAATCATATTCCGTACTTTTGAACCCTGAAACGGAAAACGAATAAGACCTATGAAGAAAGACGTCATGATCATCGGAGCCGGAGGTGTCGGCCGGGTAGTGGCCTTCAAGTGCGCCCAACAAAAAGAAACCTTTGGTCGCATACTCCTGGCCAGCCGGACCAAAGCCCGGTGCGATGAGATTAGGGAGGCTATCGGAGACGATCGGATCACCACAGCAGCGGTGGATGCCATGGATACCCCAGCCCTTGTTCGATTGATCCGGGATTTCCAACCCTATATGGTCATCCACGTCGCCCTACCCTACCAGGACCTGGCCATCATGGACGCCTGCCTGGAAGCGGGTGTTCACTACCTGGACACTGCCAATTATGAGCCCGAGGATGAAGCCCGGTTTGAGTACAAATGGCAATGGGCCTATCAGGACCGATATAAAGATGCCGGACTCATGGCTTTGCTCGGCAGTGGATTCGACCCCGGGGTGACCTCCGTGTTCACTGCTTACGCCGCCAAACACTATTTCGATGAAATCCAGTACCTCGACATCGTGGATTGCAATGCCGGCGACCACGGACATCCTTTTGCGACCAATTTCAATCCCGAAATCAATATCCGTGAGGTCACCCAAAAAGGTAAATACTGGGAAAACGGTCAGTGGGTGGAAACCGAACCACATCAGTTTATGAAACGACTCAACTACCCGGGTATCGGGCCCCGGGATTCGTATCTGATCTACCACGAGGAACTTGAATCCCTTGTGAAAAATTTTCCCACGATCAAAAGAGCCCGTTTCTGGATGACCTTTTCACAAGAATATCTAACCCACCTGCGCGTCATCCAAAATATTGGCATGGCCAATATCGAACCCATCGAATATGAAGGCCATCAAATCGTACCGATCCAGTTTCTCAAAGCCGTCCTGCCCGATCCCAAATCCCTCGGCACCAATTACAAAGGCTGGACGTCCATCGGTTGCCGGATCCGGGGATTGAAAGACGGGAAGGAACGAACGCTGTATATATACAACAACGCCAGCCATGAAGCAGCTTATGAAGAAACTGGCACGCAGGCCGTATCTTATACCACCGGAGTGCCCGCCATGATCGGAGCCAAAATGATGGTGCTGGGAACCTGGATGAAACCGGGCGTGTTCAATGTGGAAGAGTTTGATCCGGATCCATTTATGGAAGAATTGAACCGGTGCGGTCTGCCCTGGGAAGTCAAACAGGATATTGATCTGGAATTATAATTCCTGGACGGGAAGACGATCGGCACTTGTTATGAATCCTGAAATACCCGGATCGGGATACCTGAAAAATGGTATGCATCTCAGCCATGCATCCGACGGCATTATGGAATAGGACCATATTATCAGAACACCTGTCTTACAAGCAGGGAGTCCCAGGTTTTATTAGTTCATTTTTGAAACTGAACCAATGCGTAAATCGCCTCACAAAATCTATCCCGAAATTGCTTCCCCCGCTTTCGTGCTGGAGGAACAAAAACTGATCCGGAACCTCAAGTTAATCCAACGGGTCCGACAGGAAACCGGCGTGGAAATCATCCTGGCACTCAAGGCAGTTGCGCTCTGGCCGGTTTTCCCCAAAATCAGGGAATACCTGGACGGCGCCACGGCCAGCTCGCTCAACGAGGCTCTGCTGATCCGGGAAAATATGGACGAACCGGCGCATGTGTACCAACCGGCTTATTCCCCTCAGGAGCGGGAACAACTTACAACTGTTGCCCAATCCATCATTTTCAATAGCCTGGGAGAATACGACCGGCATTTTTCAGCGTTTCAGCAATTCAATCCAAGTCTGAAATTCGGATTACGGGTCAATCCAGGTTACAGTGAAATCAGCACGCCACTCTACGATCCGGCCGGCCCTGGATCCAGACTGGGCATCCACCAGCTCGCCTCCATTCCGGAAGGCATCACTGGACTCCATTTTCATGCCCTGTGTGAGAACAATTCCTTCACACTGGAACGGGTGCTGGAATCGTTTGAAGCCCGGTATGCTCATTTATTGCCCCAGCTGGAATGGGTCAATTTTGGCGGCGGACACCTTATGACGGAAGCATCGTACGATGTCCCGCACCTGATCGGTCTGCTGAAAAAATTCAGAGGTCGGTATCCTCACCTGAAGGTGATCATGGAACCGGGTTCGGCGGTGGTCTGGCAAACCGGCTTCCTCAAAGCCACCGTGCTCGACGTGATCACTACACCTGAACGAAAATTTCTGATGCTTGATATATCATTCACCGCCCATACGCCCGATTGTCTGGAAATGCCCTACAATCCCACGATCCGGAACGCACAATT
>CBFGVZ010000249.1:0-4487 GCA_965652315.1 uncultured Saprospiraceae bacterium
AGTAATTAATTGGACGCACCACAACTGAAATTTTACCGATAGCCGTTATTCGTCGGATCCGATTCCAGCAATGCTGGATTAAGATCAAATTCCTCGATTGGAACCGGGGTCAATACATGGTGGGGCCTGATGTTATTGGGTGCTTCCGTAAATGAAGGATTGTACTGCGTATTTTGAATGGTCTCTACGAGTATGCCCCACCGAATCAGGTCAATTTTACGATGATCTTCCCCCATCAGTTCCCATTTGCGTTCATCCCGAACGGCTTGCCTGAATTCGTCCTGCGTCATTCCGGACAGCGGTTTATCCGGCTCGAAGGCCCGTTCCCGAACTTTATTAATGTACTGATATGCATTGGCTGGTCCATTGAGTTCATTTTCTGCTTCTGCTGCCATAAGATATATGTCAGCAAGACGGAAAACGATGGTGTTATCTCCATGATTACCGCGGGGTGAATTCAACTGGTCGATGTTCCACAATTTCCTGATGTAAGGCCAATTCAATTCATACCCCAGATATTCCGTGATAATGTTCCATTCTCTTCTCAAATCATCTTCCGGGAAGGTATTCACGATTTCAGGGGTAGGGATGGCCAGGCCATATCCCGTAAATCCTTCATTGCGCGCGGAAAGAGCCGCATCAAAAGCACCCCGCTCACTGGAATTTTTGGGCTCATCCCTCAATCGCGGAGTAAAAAAATCGGTGCGGCGCTGTGAGGCAATATCCTTCACATAATCAAACTGCCAGATGATCTCATCATTCCACTCCTCTTCCGGAAAGTCCCGGAAAACATCACCATAATCTTCCAGAAGCTGATGCCAGGAATTGTCGATGATATTCCGACAAGTCTCCAGAATATTTGTCCAGTCATTCCGGACCATGTGAAATTTGGCTTCCAGTGTGGCAGCGGTCCATTTGGTCGCCCGACCCAATTCATTGTCTGCATACTGATCAGGTAAAAGTGTAAAGGCTTCTTCCAGATCAGCAATCATTCCATCTCTGATTTCTTCCTTGTCGTGTCGTCCCAGTACCTGGACTTCCTCAATGGGCAATGCATCGCGGTAATATGGCACGTTACCCCAGATATTGGTCAAATGATAGTACGCCAGGGCGCGGAGAAATAAAATCTCCCCCCGAGTCTGCTTATATCCGTTGTCAGAAATATTTTCATTCCCCTCGATTTTGTCCAGGACTATATTGCAATCCTGTACGATTTGATAAAGCCCCCTCCAGGTGTCTCTGGAATTGTTGTTCCCTTCCGTGATGTTGTACAGAGCATTGTCTGCTGCTTCTCCTCCATACCGGTTGGGATTGATCAGGTCTGTACCAAATTCATAAAACTTGGACAGCCCCACTACATTATATAAATTGACATTGAACATATAAGTAGCATAGATTCCATTGACCGCAGCTTTGGCTTCCGCATCTGAATTGTAAAAATTGTTGGGCGACAGCAAAGCACGCGGATCTTCCTCCAGGAATTCATTGCAACCTACTGAGGAAAAAATAACAACCAGGATAAGAACGGACTTATAAATTATATTTTTCATAATTGTCTTCATTTAATTTATTAAAAATCAGCTCTGATGCCGAGCGTATAAGTGGTAGAATATGGATATTCCCCCCGCGTGAATCCTACCTGGGTATTGTTCGTTCCATATTGGGATACTTCCGGGTCAAATAGCTTGTTCTGTGAGAATAACAGTAAATTACCACCAGAGAAGTATACAGAAAAACCCTGCAACCAGTTGACACTGCCAAGTCGAGCCGCCGGGATGGAATATGATAACCTGACATTCTTCAACCTCAAATAAGAACCATCCTCGACCATCCGGGTATTGGATTTAATGTTTGCCAGGGACTGTGAGGTACCCGGCATGGGGATATCCGAATCCCGGTTATCCGGTGACCAGTGATCCAGAAGATCCCGGTAAGCATTGGATCCTTCCCGGAAAAAGTAGGATTCATGCGAAACCAGATTATACAGATCATTACCGTATGATCCATTGAAGTATACATCCAAAGACCAGGCTTTCCAGGTGACCGTATTCATCAGTCCGCCGTAAAAATCCGGTTGCGGATCGCCTATTACTTCAAAGTCATTTACAGTTATGGTTCCATCCCCGTCTGTATCCCGGAATTTTGGACCTCCCACCAATTGTCCCTGTTGTCCGGATTGTTCGATTTCCTCCTGGCTCTGCCAGACTCCGAGATATTCGACACCTGTGTAAACGGGTACTGGATGTCCAACAATCAACCTTGCAGATGGACCTCCCTGTGTAGGGCTGACAACATTGATAAATTCCGAATCTCCAATATCCAGCACCTTACTTCGATTACCGGCTATAGTCAGGGTGGTTTCCCATGTAAACTCCTTTGAAGCTACGTTGACCGATCTCACCAAAAGCTCAAGTCCCTTGTTTTGGACCGAGCCCAGATTCTGGAGCTTGGTGAAGAACCCGGTTTGGGTAGGGATTTCCACGTTGAGAAGCAAATCCTTTGTCTTTTTGTGATAATAATCAAGTTCTACTGCCAACCGGCCTCCGATAAATGAGGTTTCCAATCCGATATCCAATTGGTCTGTGGTTTCCCACTTCAGATCCGGACTGGCCGGCCGGCCGTTTCGCACACCAGCCTGCTCTATGCCGTTGAAAAAAGCATTGAAGGGATCCAGCAGGGAAAGCGTACGGTATGTTCCGATGGCCTGACTTCCGGATCTCCCATAACTGGCCCGCAGTTTCAAGTTATCAAATACATCCATATCCCTGATCCAGGGCTCCTCTATCAGCCGCCACGCTGCAGCAAATGAGGGGAAAAATCCATATTGATTGTTGGACCCGGAGAAACGGGATGAACCATCAACCCGGGCTACTGCAGTCAGCAATATTCTTTCATGAATATTGTAATTAACCCTGCCGAGCCAGGAGACCAGTTGCCAACTGTTAAAATTCGAATTGACCACATTCCTGGAAGGATCGCCCAATGCCAGATTGTTGAATTTTACCACATCATTTGTAAAGCCTTCGGTTTCGGAATGAAAGGATTCGTCCTTGAAAGTTTGCCAGGTAAAGCCACCCAATATATCAAACCGGTGATTTTCATTAATATCATGGGTATAGCTGATCGTGTTTTCATTGAGTATATCGACGCCCAGGCTATTGTTCAGAATAGCCTGTCCACCGGATTGAACTTCCAGTCGTTCGGGTAGTGCACCCGGAAAATACCGGTTCCGTTTAAAATTATTGATTTTTGGACCAAAGGTGGTTTTTAGAACCAACCCGTCGATGGGTTCATACTGCAGGAATGCAGTACCCAAAAAATTGGTTACATACTCATGATCCTGTCTCAAAGCCACATCGGCCGCAGCATTTCGAACGGTACTACCGGTGACGGGATTTCTGGAAGTATACGATCCGTCTTCGTTGTAAATAGCTTTTACGGTCAGCCCCTGATCCTTCCACAGTCCCCCAAAATTCACCTTATTGTTTTCCGTTTTAAGATAAGTAAAATTGAGTCTTGCACCTATAGTCAGTCGTTCGGAGGGATTGATATCCAGGTTGGTTCTAAAGAGATATTTTTCAATTCCCGAGCCCTTCACAATTCCTTCCTGGTTGAAGTAATTTCCTGAAATGTAATATCGAAGTGTATTCTCCGCGGTCTGGCCGCTGACGGACAGGTCCAGGTTGTTCATCATAGCATTGCGGGTGAGTTCATCCACCCAGTCTACATCGGGAACCTCTGAGAGGTTGGGGAAAGGCAGTGCAGCGCCCCTGTTTTCCGCATCGAGATTGGAAAGATAAGCCAGTTCCGGACCATTGGCAAAATCCACATCACTATTGAGCACCTGCAATCCCGAATAGGTATTTAAAGAAATTCTGGGTTTTCCTGCCAGGCCGGATCCGCTTTTGGTGGTGATCATAATCACACCATTGGCACCCCGTGTACCGTATATGGAAATCGAGGAAGCATCTTTGAGTACTTCGATCGATTCGATATCGTTGAGATTGATATTGTTGAGATTGAATCCGGTTCCCACGATGAATCCATCAATTACATAAAGGGGTTCGTTGTTCCCCTGAATGGAATTCCCACCTCGGATCCGGATGGTACTCCCCGTACCAGGTGCTCCATTGATCTGGGTTACCTGAACGCCGGGAGCCTTTCCCTGAAGTACCTGATCCACACGTGAAGCGGGCACATTTTCAAAATCTTTTCCACTGACCGTGGACACCGCACCGGTCAGATCACTTTTTTTCTGTGTTCCATAGCCTACTACCACTACTTCTTCCAGCAGTTGTGAATCCGTCAGTAAGATAATTTGGATACTGGTTCTTCCTTCCACCGGTACTTCCTGGGTCTGATAGCCGATATAAGACACCACCAATACCGCGTCTTCTTCCACATCAGGCAACGTAAATCGACCATCAAGGTCCGTTGCTGTACCAGTATTGCTCCCCTTCACCTGAATATTAACTCCGATAAGGGGC
>CBFGVZ010000250.1:0-4475 GCA_965652315.1 uncultured Saprospiraceae bacterium
AATACCGGAACCGGTAGGCCGCAAAAACAACCAGCAGCAAAAGGATAGACGTGGAAAAACCACCGATCAGAATCATCATCACCGGCAATTCGATGAACAAATACAATATAGCCCAGAGCGACGGAAACACCCAGGCCATAATCGCTATGCTCCGCTGCCGGATCGCCGGATCGTCAAAACGTATCCACCCCAGCTGCCAGAAGGCATCCGAAAAAATACGCGTCCAACTGGCCAGTGCCGCAAAAACCGTGGAATAAAGCGCAACCAACGCACCTACCAGATATATGGTGTTCGCCCAGGATCCCAGGGTTTCGGTATAGATCTGGGAGAGTGTTGCTATGGTCTCATACCCCTCCGGCAATTGGCCTTTCCCATACAGGATGGCCGCACCGAGCAGGTAAAATGCAGCGGTGACCAGGGTATAAACCACCATGGACAACAAGGCATCCAGGTACATCACCGAGATCCATCCTTTAGCCCGATTCTGCCAGGCCACAGATTCTTCGTACGGACCCGTGAACCGGGCGTAACCCTTTTCAAGGCACCAGTAGTTATAGTACATGATCTCATCACCTCCAACCCCGGTAATCCCAAATGCGGCCAGCGCATAGCCGACCACCCCTGCGGGCAGAGCAAATGACAGACCCTCTGCCAGATTGTTCCTTGTGATGGCAAATTCCGTAAACTGTACCGAAAACAGGGAGGCAAAGGTCATCAGAGTGAACAGCCCGATCATCACCAGTGCCAGCTTTTCAATAGACTGATACTGGCCCCGGTACACCAATAGCGACGCGGAAATGGCCGTAATAATGACCCATATCCAGACTGATACACCCGGAAAGATCATATTCAGAGCAATCCCTACTCCCCCTACGATTCCACCGACCTGTAGTAATTTAAAAAACTGAATAAACAGCCACACCCAGATCGACCAGTTCGCCTTCCCAATCCGGGGGCCGGGCAATTTGTTGAACGCGGACATGATCGTCTCTCCGGAATAAATCGCATGCTTGCCAAATTCCATCTGCAACGTGACTTTTACGAGACAACTCACCAGGATCACCCAAAAGGCGACAAATCCCGCCTTGGCCCCCAGCGTGGTAGTGGCGATCAATTCTCCCGAGCCGACGATGGCTGCGGACAATATAAATCCCGGGCCCAGATTTTTCAGTTTTCCAATCAGGGTCCCGGGGGGGTCTTTTATGTCTGCTTTGTTTAAGGCGTATTTGTTTTCCAAGATGGTAGGATTTGAAAACAGGAAAGATAATTAAATTTTTATCCTGGCACATCACCGTAATCCTGAAAAAAAGCGCATTCGGATACTCGCCGGATTATTTTGCTACTACCATTATTTCCATCGTCTCCCCGGGTACCAGGTTCAGCTCTATCCCCTGGAGCATTTCATCACCTGAATATTCCGTTAGCTGATCTTGTAAAAAGATTTGATACGTCTTATCCGGATGAACCACAAACCACTCCGGAAATTGATTGATCCGGGGCCAATCGATCGGAAGGCGCATGGCTGTGGAATGTCTGGCTCCGTCAAAAAACAGTCGTCCTTCCCAGTCAGCAGGAGAATTTATCATAATGTGAAGGGAGTCGTTTTGTCCGACGGAACCCTTAGGTTGGCCGGAAGAAGCTGCCCATCTCAAAGTCTGGTTCCATGGCTGAAGATATGTTCCCATCGTTTTCCATAGGCAATACATCATACTGGTTCGCGCAAAATTGCCATCACCATACCACCCCTCGATTATCCCTTGCCCCTTCCATTGTTGTGCATTCTGTCGCCAGGCCGAATCCTGCATAGACCACATGATCTGGATTTCCTGATCTATCCAATCAGCCGCTTTTTGATCTGGTATCCGGTTGTATAGATTGATAGCACCCTCGATGGCATCAGCGTATCCATCGGCGCCTTTATTCTCCCAATTGAAGCTATGATACTTATGTAGATTCTGAAACACATCCGTCACCGCATCCTTATACGCCTGGACGCTATCCACCATATAAGCGGTGTAATACCCATTGAGCATATAACCCCATCCATCGGAGATGGCACTATCCACTACATTACCTGTTTGGGGATTGATCGCATTGTAGAATAACCCATCCTCATTGCGCCCATGATACAGGATATGATCCAACAATTGATACAAAGGCGCTTGGTAATCCTGCTTCTTTTCCGGGTCTTTAAAATGCATCGTCGCGTATAGCTCGCACAACCCGGCCACCAATTCACACCCGTGATCCCGCAATCGCAAATAATCAAAATGAGTTAATGGATATCCTTCTCCCAGCAGATAATAATCACCGATTTGCCCCGCCCATTGCAATAGATCCTCCTCACCCGTCATCCAATACATCCTCGAAAGCACTTGCAATAACTCCCCGTTCACCTCAGCCTTAGGAGCCATTCCAAATTCCGAACCTTCCACCCCTGCTACATCCACATATTCATCCAGATCGTGCAACATGGTTAACATTCGATCATACCAGGGACTTTTTCCCAGCCATTCTGTCAAGGGTAGCAGCCCGTCTTTCATGTACTCAGCAGTCCCGAAAATGATCCGGTTCATATCTATTTCCTTCTCATCAAAATCCTTTTTGGAAAAAGACCAGGTATCGGGCAGTGATTTAACCCTGGATGTCAATTGGATTTCCTGTCGCAGTATGTCACGCATCACCCCGTTAAATTTTTCCTGATCGGTAAAATAGCTGGTCAATACCATAAAGGGATAATTGTCGGCTGCACAGTCCCGGGCATTCCAGATGTCCTGATCGTGACCACCATTCAGCCTTCGGGGCAGTAGCCCGGATGCAGGATCGGCGTATTCCAGCCAGGCTTCCATATACTGGTTGCTCCGTAGGAAACCCTCAGCAGCCTGTTCCGCCCGGGTGGAGAGCAGGTTTCGATATTCCGCGGGAAAAACAGGGCTGTTCTTCTGAGCACATGAGAGCATAAAGGTGAGAATTACCAATATGCAAACCCCCATTCTCAGGTTAAGGGTCGTGGACTTCATGTGGTAAATATTATAGAGTTCACTTATATGGTAAAAATAAGAAAAAATGTTTGTTGAAATAAAAGGACTCCGGTATTTGTGAACGTCTCATACGGTACTTGTTTACATGTAAAGCATTCTCTAAAGTTCAACCATCCTGACCTTACACCATTAATACTGATTATCAGCAGATAAATCCGTAAAACAGATTCCTGACCGAAAGTCTGGTTTTAACAGGAAATCTTATCTTTGGTGTGATTGACATTCGAATCTGACGAATGTTATTACTTAATTTTTGAACTGAAAATATGAGTATGAAAAGTAAAACTTATAATTCAATGCCTCCAATGGCTGAATTTGACCACAAATCCAATCGCAGAACGAACAGCTCTTTGCTTAATTTCAAGATCTTTTTCTGTCTGAACTTTGCGCTTGTTTTATTGATTTTACCAGCGTGGTCACAAAATACACTCACTCCTGAAATGGTCGCTAAAATCGAAAATGTCCTGCAGGTGGCCACATCGGAGGATGGCAGCCATGTGGCCTTTGTGCTATCCACACCGGCGGATCCATTTAAGGAAAACAAACCCGCTGAAAGTCATCTTTACCTGTACGATAAAAATTCCATGAATACTATACCGTTTTTCACCCGGAGTAGTGTACGCGGTGTTGCTTTCCGGCCCGGGCATGCATCCCTGACCTTCATTTCCCGCCACACTGACAATCCCAAAAGTGTACTTTATGAAATATCCCTATCTGGAGGTGAGGCGTCCGTTCTTTATGAATTCGATCGCAGTATTTCAAATTATTCCTGGCATCCGGATGGTAAAAAGCTTGTTTTTACCGCTGTTGATGAAGCTGAAAAGTCCGGAACCGATATGCCTTATCGGGCAAAGGTGTACGAGGAAAATCAACCCATGACCAGGGGATACATCGTTATGGTGGAATCGGACGAAGCCGCGCTGAAAATTGATGTAGAAGGGAATTTTATTCAGGCTGAATGGAGCCCCGACGGGAGCAAACTGGCTGTTTCAGTGTCCCCTACTTCCGGTATCGATGATTACTATATGTTCCAGGCCATCCGGGTCATCGACGTAGCCTCTAATGAGGTGGTAGCCAAAGTTGAGAACAAAGGAAAGCTGGGACAGATAGAGTGGTCGCCGGACGGCAGCCAATTGGCCATCCGAGCTGCAGCTGATATTAATGATCCGATCGACGGACGGGTTCTGATCGTTTCGGCCAGTGGCGGAACCCCCGAAATCATAGACGAAGATTTTGAAGGTAAATATGAATACATCAATTGGAAAGCGGAAGATGAAATACAGTTTCTAGCCAGCAAAGGTACTTCCTCTGTGATCGGAAAGATCAATCCGATGAATGATCGGAAAGAAATCCTGTTCCAGGGCGATGACCACAGTATAATGGATATTTCTTTTGGCAATCAGGATCAAATTTATTTTACTTCTTCGCGACCCA
>CBFGVZ010000251.1:0-4439 GCA_965652315.1 uncultured Saprospiraceae bacterium
AGGCCGCGGTTACGATATCTGCCACAAAACTTATTGCTTAGAGAAATCGGTGACGTCATCCATCAAACCAGGGCTGATGAAGCGTAAAACTGGTATCGCTATCCAGATTAGCAGCGGACCCGTGCATAAAAGTGCAGATAAAGAACAAAAAAATGGTGCAAATCCAGCTCTGGTGGGTCCGAACTAACCTAAACAAAAAACCCATACATCGAACCTGATATATGGGTTTTTTTCGCGCCTCAACAAGGACTTGAACCTTGGACCTACGGATTAACAGTCCGCCGCTCTAACCAACTGAGCTATTGAGGCAATGAATATATCTGCACCGGTTGAAATTCATGAACTGGTGCGATTGAATTTTTTGGGATCCTCTGAACTAACTGATTTGTGTTTCGGTATTAAGAGGAACATCGGACCATTTCCCTATCAGAAAGGGCCGACTTCGCTTAGCGAATGCAAATTTAGAAATAAAGGTTAATTCTGCAAAATTATTCTTCTGAATTAATTTTTTTCCGGAAGTGCTTTTTGACTTTTCCCGCCAATGCCGGGCCGATAATGGTGGCCAGCTCGTCCTGGCTGGCGTTTTGGATGTTTTTGACCGACTTGAATGACCGAAGTAGTTTCTGGGAAGTTTTTTCTCCTACACCCGGAATTTGCGTGAGTTCGGTTTGATGAACACGTTGGGAACGTTTTTTCCGGTGAAAGGTGATGGCAAATCTATGTGCCTCATTTCGCGCCTGCTGAATCAGTTTGAGTGATTCCGATTTTTTGTTGATGTACAGCGGTATGGGATCACCGGGGAAAAAGATCTCCTCCAGGCGCTTGGCAATGCCAATGACGGTGATTTTGTCATCGATACCGAGGTTACGCAGACTTTCCATGGCTGCGCCCAACTGCCCTTTACCCCCATCGATGATGATCAGATCGGGGAGCGTATGGTCTTCTTCGATCATGCGTTTGTAGCGACGGAATATGACCTCCTTCATGGCGGCAAAATCATCCTGACCCTCAATTGACCGGATGATAAAATGGCGGTATTCGGATTTGGCCGGCCGCCCGTTTTTGAATACGACGCAGGAAGACACTGTGTTGCTACCCTGCATAGTGGAGTTGTCGAAACACTCCAGGTGCCGGGGCAGCGTATCCATGTTGAGGTCTGATTTCAGGGTCTCCAGGATGCGATTTTCGTGAGTGGGTTTTTTGCGGAATTTGGCTTGCTGGTCATAAAAATGAAGTTTGAAGAATTTGATATTCTTAATGGACAGATCGATTAGTTGTTTTTTATCACCCCGCAGAGGTCGTGTAACCTTGACTTCTTCCGTCACCCAGCCCGGTTTGTGCGACACCACTATTTCTGGCGCATTGGAGTTGAAACGATCACGAAACAAGGGAATAAAAGTCTCCAGAATATCGGCTTCAGAGAGGTCCACCTTCAACTTCACTTCCTCCGTATGAGAATTGATGATGGCACCCCGAACCACCCGGATATAATTTACAAAAGCATAATCCCCATCAATTTCTACGGCAAAAACATCGATGTTTTTGATACGGGGATTCACCACCGTCGATTTGGCCTGATAATCTTCGAAGGCGATCATTTTATCCTTGAGTTCCTGCGCCTTTTCAAAATTGAGTTTATCCGCAAAATACTGGATTTCGCTCATCAGGTGGTCTTTGACCTGTTTGAAATTGCCGCGGAGAATATTTTTGATCTGGGCAATTTTGGCATTGTAGTGGGCTTCGGTTTCCAGTCCTTCACAGGGCCCTTCGCAATTGCCGATGTGGTATTCGAGGCAAACCTTATATTTACCGGCTGTTATGTTTTCCTCACTGAGATTGAGATGGCAGGTCCGCAGGGGAAACAGGTCCTTGATCAGGTCCAGGAGGATGTTGGCCCGCCATTTGGAGGTATATGGTCCGAAATAGTCCGACCCGTCCCGCTCGATCTGTCTGGTGAAAAACACGCGAGGGAACCGTTCATTTTTGATACAGATGTAGCTGTACGACTTTCCATCTTTGAGCATCACATTATACCGGGGCAGGTGACGTTTGATCAGGGTGTTTTCCAGCAGAAAGGCATCCGAATCGCTTTCTACCACGGTCCAGTTGATTTCCGCAGCATTGCGCACCATCAGACGTGTACGAAATTGCTTGTGCTGATCGGACGTAAAGTAACTCGATAGCCGGTTTTTCAGGTTTTTGGCCTTACCGATATAGATTGGCGTGCCTGATTTATTGAGGAATTGATATATACCCGGTGTCCGGGGAATCGAGCCGGATATTTGATCAAAATCTTCGCGCTTCATAACATTTGCTGTTCCCTGTTTACAAAATCCTCTGCTAATATAGGCAGGTGGATTGAGAGAATCTTTACCTTTGCAGACCTAATAATTAATAATATCTATCACTATGAAAAAGGCTTATCAGGATAAAAAGGTTTTGCTGCGGGTGGACTTTAATGTACCGCTGGACAAAGAATATCATATTACCGACGATACCCGGATCAGGGCAGCGTTGCCCACCATTGAGGAATTGCTGGATAGTGGAGCTGCAGTAATCTTGATGTCGCATCTCGGGAGACCACAGAAAAAGAAAAAGGAAGACGGGTCTGTGGATCGTGAAAAATTTACCCTGGAGCACGTGGTGGATCACCTTTCCGATTTGCTCGGCCGTCCGGTGGAATTTGCGCATGATACGGTAGGAGAGGAGGCCCGGGCCAAATCCGCTCATTTAAAAAGCGGTGAGGTTTTGTTGCTGGAGAACACCCGTTTTGAAGCCGGTGAGGAAAAAGGAGATGAAACATTGGCTCGTCAGATGAGCGAACTGGCGGATTACTACGTCAACGATGCTTTTGGTACGGCGCACCGGGCGCATGCATCCACTACTGTAGTGGCACAATTTTTTGACCGGGACCACAAATCATTCGGACTTCTGATGCAAAAGGAACTGGAGAATGCAGAGGTGGTCCGTTCCAATCCAGAACGACCGTACACCGCTATCGTGGGCGGGGCAAAAGTATCTGATAAAATTGGCTTATTGGAAAATCTGCTGGGAAAGTGTGATTACATTCTGGTTGGAGGTGGTATGGCCTATACCTTCTTCAAAGCCAGTGGGGGACAAATTGGAAATTCACTTGTAGAGGAGGATAAGCTGGATCTGGCCAATGAGCTACGGGAAGAAGCGGATCAGAAAGGTACGAAAATTCTTTTACCAGTGGATAGTGTTGTTGCCGATCAATTCAGTGGTGAGGCATCTACCCAGGTTGCACCGAGCGACCAAATCCCGGAAGGCTGGATGGGGCTGGATATTGGTGAAAAAGCTATACAGGCGTTTTCGGAGGTGATCGGAAAGTCCAGAACGGTAATGTGGAATGGTCCTATGGGTGTTTTTGAAATGGAAAAATTTGCTAAGGGAAGCTTTGCCATTGCTGAAGCGATGGCTGAAGCCAGCCGAAAGGGAGCCTTTACCATGGTCGGCGGCGGCGATTCTGTGTCTGCGGTGAATCAGTCGGGCCTGGCTGATCAGATTTCTTTCATCTCCACTGGCGGTGGTGCCATGCTGGAGTACCTGGAGGGGAAGACCTTACCTGGAGTGAAAGCGATTATGGACACGAGGCGGGACCAGGACTGACGAAGAATAAATAACCCAGGTTGGAGTGGGGCCAATTCTGATGGTGGACATAAGACGGGACCAGGACTGACGAAGAATAAAAAAAACCAGTTGGAGTGGGGGCCAATTCTGATGGTGGTCACAAGACCAGGACTGATCGAAGGAAGGACGTCATGAGACCTGGTCTCCTTGTGGGCGAAGGTTGATATAACCCGAATGATTCACCGCATTGAATGTGGTAAAGAAGTATTATATCGAATACCAATCTGGTATGGCCCAAAAATTGAGGAATAGTGTCGCCCCCTTACGGGTGTGTGTTTGGGTTTAGGTTTAGGTTTGTGATGGTGTAGCATTGGCCTCCATACAGTGCCGTCGTTCCAGGGGTTGAACAAAAAACAGAACATTTGATCTGTTCCAGCAATCGGCCAGGTAAACAGCACGAACACCACCCGACTCAGACCCACACTCAATCATCAATTTGAAGTCCTATATCTAAAGCCGGTTTGCTGCTTCTCCAAAATTGAACAAAATACTAAAGCGCAGAGTTTTGTCCAGTGGAGAGGAAGATTGCAAGGTTTTCTGCGTGGACAGGAGGTATGAGAGATTGATGCCAATGATATTATATTTGATACCCAGGCCGGCGGTCAGATATTTCCGGTTACCGGCAAGCGGGGATTCATAAAAGTATCCCGCCCGGATGGCAAATTGATCGGCGTACCAGTACTCGGCACCCAATGAGAAGGTCATTTCCCGAATCTCCCCTTTGATAGTGGGGCGGATCGGAGAATCACCGAAAGAATTGAACCATGATTCGATCGACGAAGCCTCCA
>CBFGVZ010000252.1:0-4400 GCA_965652315.1 uncultured Saprospiraceae bacterium
AAACCTTTTGTTTTCGGAGCTGAAAACTATATCCATTATCTGCATGTAATGGCTATTTTATTTCTGTTCAATGTCATTCTCATGCTGGCCATTGGGGCTATTTATCCCCGTAAAGAACCTTACCGAATCGTTTCAGTCGGCGCAGTGGAAATGTCGCCGTACCGGTATTTGGTTCCGGTTTCATTGGCCATTACTGCGTTGGTGATCTATATTTATTACTTTTTTGCGCAGTAAAGACCGATCACTGGCTCATGAGAAATTCATATTTTTGCAGCGAAGAATGAATGTGCAGTTTTAAACTGCAACAACAGGGATCGTTAATATGACAACTTACACCCTTTTCGATAACCCCATTCAGGTCAGGGAGTCCCTTAACCGCCAGACTGCCATTTCCACAATGAATTCTTATGGAAGTTGCCGGATACCGTTTTTTTTCATGATATCTTATGACACGAATGAGTCAATAATATTTCGCGTTTCACAGCAGCCCCAGACGGAATCCATCCGTTTTTCATTTCCCCACCAGCGTAATTTTCAATCTACCCATACAGTCAAGGCTACTCCTAACCTGATGTTTGACCCGCCTGACAAATCAATATACTCCAAACAGTTTAACAGGGTCCAGCAGGAAATGCAACTTGGGAATATCTATCTGTTGAATTTAACCCGGTCGACCCCGGTTCATTCGGATGCTGCACTCGAAGAAATCTTTTTCCAGGCAAATGCGAAATATAAGGTCTATTATCCCGGACATTTTGTGGTTTTTTCACCCGAAACCTTTGTACGAATCCAGGATGGGATCATTTCGACCCATCCCATGAAAGGAACCATTCGGGTGGATCAGCCCAATGCCCTTGAAATGCTTCGGCGAAACGAAAAGGAACGAGCAGAACATGCTTCCGTGGTGGACCTATTGCGGAATGACCTCGGTCAGGTGGCAGATGGGGTTCATGTCAGCCAATTCCGATACTTCGAAAAAATAAATGCCGGTGAATATGAATTGTGGCAAACCAGTTCAGAAATTAAAGGTCAACTTCCTGACACCTTTCACCAATCCCTGGGAGACCTGATTTTCAGCATGCTGCCTGCCGGATCGATTTCAGGAGTTCCGAAAAACAAAGCATTGGACATTATCCGAGAGGTCGAAAATCATGACCGGGGGTTTTATACCGGTATCGCAGGTATTTTTGACGGGCACAATTTGGATAGCTGTGTCATGATCCGGTTTATCGAAAATACACCTGCCGGATTGGTCTATAAAAGCGGTGGAGGAATTCACCGAATGAGCGATCTGGAATCGGAATATCAGGAAATGATACAGAAAATCTATGTGCCGGTTTATTGAATCTATACGGATACAGGATGGTCAGATTATGCATCTGAATGACCATCAGGACCGAATGGACCGGACCACGCTCCATTTTTTCAAAAGCAAGATCTTCCCCCGGCTGGAACACTATCTGGAAGTACCGCAATCATGTCAGGAAGGCACCTTCAAATGTCGGATCGTATATGATCAGAATATTTTGGACATCGCATGGATTCCTTATCACATTCGACCCATTAATTCTATAGCATTGGCTACCCTTCCTGACCTGGATTATAACTGGAAATATGAAGACCGTTCGCAATTCAAGAGTGCAATCGGGGATGCACAAACCGACGATATCATCATCGTACGGGATGAGTATCTGACCGACAGTAGTTATGCAAATATTATTTTCAAACAAGGAAAAAACTGGCTGACGCCCGACACACCGCTACTTGATGGAACACAACGGCAACGACTCATTTCTTCGGGTCTTATTGTACCTTGCCCAATCAGGATATCAGAGCTGAAAATGTTTGACGGTCTTAAATATATTAATGCGATGCTGAGTATGGATCTCAGTCCCGAATTACCCATCGATGTCATACGTTTGCCATAAAAAAGCGGGATGCTAAGTTGTTCTTAGATCCCGCTTCCCTACTTCAAACAAATCGCCGAAAAATGTTTATCTGATTGCAAATTTTACTTGATACCGATGTTCTTATCGAAAATTCATTTTTATAACAGAGCAGTTGGAAAAGAAGTTGTACATTTTACTTTAAATCTTTCTTAAATTATTGACCTTCAATGGAAATTAACACCAGTACATAATGAACAACAATACAAAGCGAAAAAAGATTAAAGGCCATCGCAGACATCAGATCCGGCAGAAAAAAGCCAGTAAAATTGGGCTTTCACCAGGCAGTCTGGTTTATGTCGGTGAGGATTATGACGCGGCTTCCACCATCCACTGTACCCGGTACAACGAATCGGAAGCGGAAACATTCCGGGTAGAACCGGAAGGATATATCCATGATCACATCCGGGATAACATGGTTAATTGGTTCAATATCACAGGGATTCACAATACGGACGTTATCGAGCGCATTGGCAAAGAATTTGGGATACATCCACTCAATATTGAAGATATCCTCAACACCGAAATGCGTCCGAAACTGGAGATATATGAGGATTATATTTTCGTGAGTTTAAAAGCAGTTTATCCCATTCCGGCCGGAGAAATATCCCCTCGGGTTGAGCAAATCAGTTTTGTCCTCGGGAAAAACTATTTACTCAGTTTTCAGGAGATTGAATCAGATTATTTCAAGGCGATCCGCCAACGGATAGACCGGGAAGGTTCGCGGCTTCGTACCATGAAAACAGACTTCCTCCTCATTGCACAGATTGACCTCATCGTCGACCATTACTTGTCTCTGATCGAACAGATTGGTGATGATGTGCAGGATCTGGAGGATTTGATTTACGACCAGCCGGAGAAAAAACATTTACATCGTGTCATGGCCAACAAACGAAACCTTATTTTCCTCTGGAGAATCATCCTACCCATCCAGGAGTCCCTGCTCACTATCCGAGGGGTCAGATCGGGGCTGATCTATGAAACCAACAAAATATTTCTGGATGATGTCTATGATCACCTGGCCTCCGTTAAGGAATCCCTCGATATGTTCATCGAACTCAACAAGAGCCTGCGGGAATCCTATTCATTCAGTATTGGCTTCAGAACCAATGAGGTTATGAAATTATTGACCATTATTAGCACGCTTTTTATACCTTTGACGTTTTTGGTAGGGGTGTATGGGATGAATTTTACCAATATGCCAGAGCTTTCCTGGAAGTATGGATATTTTTATCTCTGGGGTTTGATGGTATTGATTACAATAGTGCTGATACTTTATTTTAAAAATCGAAAATGGCTATAGCATCATGGATATTAGAAATATAGTGATTCGGGAATTGGAGCGTTCCACCAAACGGTTTGTGGAATTTATGAACCAATATTCTGTTCGTACCGACATTGATCCTTCTGATGATCAATGGAATTTGTACCAGGTCATCGAACATGTGATTCTCACAGATAAGCTTATCTATGACAACATCCAGCAACCGCTAAAAAATTTCAAGAACGGGCACTATACCAAATATAGAATGAGGGATCTGCTACTCAACCGACATCAAAAATTGAAAAGTCAACAGAAACTGATTCCCGGCACAGAACAGACTAAAGGTATTCCCGAACTACTCGATCAATTTAAATTGGTTCGGTCCCAAATCATGGAAAGTGTATCAACAGGTAAATTGGATCTGGATTCAGAAGAAGCTGCTCCACATTCCACACTAGGATTACTGACGCGCAGGGACTGGCTGTATCTCATCTGTTTTCATTCGGACCGGCACATTGCGCAGACGCAGGAGCTGTTATTCTGCCATTGATTCCAAATATCCGAAAGGACACGCTGTATGATTAAGTTAAGGCGATCAAAAAACTCAGTTATACGGCCATTGATTCCAAATATCCGGATGGACAGATGACTTTAATCGGATTTTTTCTGGATCTTTGACTTTTATATAAACAATCACATATGTTCAATCCCTGGCACCAGGTACACATCGGTGAAAACATACCGGACTTTGTCAATGGCATCATTGAAATCCCCAGAAACAGCCGCGCCAAATACGAACTGGATAAAGCCAGCGGTCTGCTTCGACTGGATCGGGTCCTTTATTCCTCAGTCAATTATCCGGCGAATTACGGCTTCATTCCACAGACCTACTGCGAAGATCGTGACCCACTGGATATCCTGATTCTTTCCCAAATGGACATAGTACCGATGTGCATCGTCAATGCCAAAGTCATTGGGGTGATGCACATGATGGATGGCCACGAGAAGGATGATAAGATTATCGCAGTGGCTGCCCACGACAAAAGTGTCAGTCATTACAGTGACATTTCTGAACTCCCGGATCATTTTTCACTTGAAATTCAAAGTTTCTTCGAAGATTACAAAAAACTGGAGAACAAAACCGTCGTTGTGGAAGATATTCAGAATAGGGAAATTGCGCTTCAGGTTGT
>CBFGVZ010000253.1:0-4393 GCA_965652315.1 uncultured Saprospiraceae bacterium
AAGAGCATTAAAATAACAACAATTTTATCAATTTCATAACCATACTCGATTTTATGTGATAAGAAGAATGCTCATTTCGGGCACATTATCTCATGGGGTAGGTATCGGGGGAATCCCACAAACGTTAAATTGTCTATTTTTTATTGCAAAATATGGTTATATTCTTATTTTGGGCTAAGTATTTCTATAAATTTTAGATTCACATCGGCGGATTATATCGGATAAATCCATAAGAATTATCTGATTGGGTCGATTATTTCAGATTTAAATGTCATCATAGTATTATTGCAGCTCATTGCCCCAAGGAAATAGTTTTGAAGAATGATAACAAGTCATGATTTGTCTGAATACCAGACACATCATTTTCTTTGCTAATTAAAATAACGGATAGGCAATGATAGGATATAAGATGCTGTCAGCGTACATTTTCGCTTTAATATGGATGGTTTTCACCAGTTGTAATCTAGCTTACGGAGACGTGATAAATAGGTTCGTGGGAGAAGGAATATTTCCTGATGAGGTATTTTCCAATGCTACAGAAACTCCTTTCCTTTCCTCTGTGGGAATCCCTTTGTCAGTGGATGTCACCGGAATGGTTACCGATCAGGAGGGGGAACCTTTGATCGGTGTAAATATTCAGATTAAAGGGACCGGAACCGGCACTGCTACTGATGTGGACGGCCGTTTTGTACTCGAGGATGTCGATGAAAATGCCGTCCTGATCGTTTCATATATTGGATACGAAACACAGGAGGTAACGCTGTCGGGCCGTTCGGAACTGCACATTGTTTTACTATCCGATTCACAGTTGTTGGAAGAAGTGGTGGTCACCGCCCTGGGCATACAGCGGAAGACCCGTAACCTGGGATACTCTGTGGAACAACTAACCGGTTCCAATATTCAGGAAGCAAAGGAGGTGAATTATCTGAATGCCTTGCAGGGTAAAATGGCTGGCCTTCAAATAGGGGGCAACAGCGGATCCATGGGAGGTTCTGCAAAGGTGACCATCCGTGGTCAATCTTCCATAAGTGGTGACAACAATGCGCTCTTTATTATTGACGGCGTCCCACTCGCTAACATGAACCTCAATTCAGTAGGGGTTACAGGAGGACAAGGCACGGGAGGGGGTGGATTTGACTGGGGTAATCCCGCCCAATTGATCAATTCCAATGATATCGCCAACATTGCCGTGCTCAAGGGAGCGGCAGCAACTGCACTGTATGGTAGCCGGGGTCAAAATGGCGTTATTTATATCACCACCAAAACCGGGGAAGGTGCGGGAAAACTCTCCGTAAGCTACGATATGAACCTCAATTTTGAAAATGTATCCTATTTGCCAGAATTTCAAAATGCATATGGTGGTGGTGGCAGTCAGGAGTTTATGAAGTTGTATTACAACGAGAATCCGGAGGGCTTTCTGCCGGGGGGAGGCACCTATGACGACGGAGATGGAAGGGGTCCATACGATCTGATTCCGGATTACGGAGTAGATGAATCGTGGGGTCCGGCGCTTGATGGACGTCAGGTGCGGCACTACTGGTCATGGGATGCCGATCGGAATAACCCCAATTTCGGGATCACTGCGCCCTGGTCTCCGCACCCCGATAATGCCAGAAAATTTTTTGAAACCGGTGTGGCATTGTCCAATAATCTTTCCGTTGCGAGCAGTGGGGAGAATGGGGCGATCCGATTTTCTCTCGGTCATATTGATCAGGATTTTATTTACCCCAACAGCAATCTGAAAAGGTATTTCGTAGGCCTGAACACGACTTACCATTTCAATGATTATCTGTCTTTCAGTGGAGGAGTCAATTATATAAAAGACGGATCCATCGGAAGGCCGGGCACCGGTTTCAACGGAAACAACCCCATGCTGTTTTGGGTGATGTACGGTCAGCGTCAGGTCAATGATGCTTATTTCAAAAATTACCAATACCCTGATGGCTCGGAACAAAGCTGGAACCGACGGGCCTGGAATATTCAGCGGCCAGCTTTTACGCACAGCCCGTACTGGGTACAATACCGAGACTATCCTACGGATGAAAACCGACGTTACTTTGGGAATGTGGGGCTTACGTTGAAAGTTTCCGACGTGTGGTCGGTCGATTCCCGGATATTTTCGGATGATTACAGGCACCTGGATGAGCAGCGTATGGCAAAAGGATTTCTCCCCGGAGAATATCAGAAAAGAACGCTTTCCAATACTGAAATTAATTTCCAGACAACAGTCAATTACAACCGGCAGTTTGAATCACAAATCAGCCTGAATGGAGTAGCTGGTGGTAATATTCAGAGCATTAAGTCTTCACAGGAAACGGGCCGGACATCCGGTGGATTGCAAAGTGAAGAAGTATATGTGCTTCAGAATTCTGTCCTGCCTGCGGTGGTCAGCGCCAGTTATCAGAACAGACAGACCAACTCCCTCTTTGCCAGTCTGACTCTGGGCTTTCAGGAGATACTTTATCTGACGGTTTCCGGACGCAATGACTGGGCATCCACCCTGTATCAGACCGGAAATTACTCCTATTTTTACCCTTCTGTGTCCGGTTCGTTTATCTTTTCGGACCTCATGGAAAGTTCACCTCTCCTCAGCTTTGGGAAACTTCGGTTAGCCTATGCGCGGGTGGGGAATGATGCGGCACCTTATTCCGTATCGCAATATTACAATTACGTGACGTCTTTTGGCGCCTACCCTTTACAAACCACGCCTGATTTCCTGTTCAATCCTGACCTGAAACCGGAATTGACTTCAGAAATAGAAACGGGCCTGGATTTACGATTTTTCCAGGATCGTCTTGAATTGAATTTCACCTTTTACAACCGGAATACGGTCAATCAGATTTGGAATATCAATATACCTTCTGAGACGGGATATAGGCAAAAGATTGTGAACGGGGGTGAAATCCGGAACCAGGGAATCGAATTGTCTCTTTCACACGATCTGATCCAGACCGATCAGTTTCAATGGCATTCCCAGATCAATTTTTCCCGCAATAGAAATAAAGTATTGAATCTGAATAGTACAGATGGAGAGGTTGGTGGCCTGGAACGATTTATCATCGGAACAGAACGACGGACGCGGAAAGTATCTATGGTAGCCGAAGTAGGTAAATCCCTGGGAACTATGCTGGGGACCGATTATATATACGATGCAAATGGCCATCCGATTGTAAGTGAAAATGGGGTGTATGCCGTTACACCAACCCCGGTGGTTATCGGTGATGTAAACCCTGATTTTGTCGGAGGATTTCTGAATACCTTTACTGTTGGGAGCATTTATTTGTCAGCGTTGCTGGACTTCAGGAAAGGAGGAGATTTTTTCTCCTATACCAATCTGTACGGCAACAAGTCCGGAATGTTCCTTGCTACCGTTGAGAATGGAATTAGGGAAAATGGCATCGTAGTGGAAGGCAATAAAGAAGACGGAAGCCCCAATGATATCTCCATTACGGCACAGACACATTTCAATGCCAATGGCGGAAACAGGATCAGTAAAGCCAATTTATATGACGGCAGCTATATTTACCTGCGTGAGCTCCGGCTCGGGTGGAATCTACCCTCTACCCTGTTTGGCAGATTGGGCCTGGAAAGAATCCGCCTTACCCTTACGGGGCGAAACCTGTGGCTGATTCACAGCAATGCCCCCAATGTGGATCCGGCGAATATCACCAACTCCATCGGTAATCAACTGGGCTTTGAAGGCGGCGCACTACCACCGGTCCGGACCATTGGAATCAATTTGAATGTCTCACTTTAATTCTATATCCACTGGATAGTAAAATTAATCTTCATGAAAAATCTCATATTTTATATTATAATGGTATTGCTGGCCGGATGCGGGAAGTTTGAGGAGATCAATACAGATCCTGCACGTGCCAGTGAAACACTTCCGGAATATTTGTTGAGCAACGCACAGAAATCCGCCACAGATGCGATTTATCATCATTATTACAATGCCCGACAGGGGATGGCGCTAGCGCAGTATTGGACGGGAACTGACAAAACAGCTGAAAGCCGGTACCTCTTCAGTGATGACGGGTTATGGTCAAATCTGTATGCCGGACCCCTGGCAGACTTGGAGCAGATCCTGAAATATTATGAGCAAAACCCTGAAAATGTGAGTACTCATACCGTGGCCGTGGTAGAAATCCTCAAAGCCTGGATTTTTCATATACTGACCGATTTGTATGTTGATATTCCTTATTCACAGGCATTGGATGGCATCGAATATGCCCAACCCATTTTCGATCCCGGAAGGGATGTGTATAACTCCCTGCTGGAGCAACTCAAAGCTCAGATTGGTATTCTCGGTCAGGAATCAACGGCCATCAGAGGGGATATCATAGCTCAGGGTGATCCGGCCCGCTGGATCCAATTTGCAAATGCCCTTCGG
>CBFGVZ010000254.1:0-4392 GCA_965652315.1 uncultured Saprospiraceae bacterium
CTAATACTGGTCAAGTTCGAACAATGAACCCTCAACTGATAAAGGAACATTCGGTATTGGCAATCAGACAGACTAAGGACCATTGATGAAATTTGCCCCCCGGGAAGCCCGTTATATCCGGTATAATGCTGTGAGCGGGTCAAGCGTATTTGCCATGCTGGCCGAATTGGAAGTGTACGAAGCAGAATAACGCCAATTTACAGATCTTTATATTCTGTAGAATGCCGACTGGCAACGCAGGGGGTTTTCTTCACTTTCCCCGGGCAAAATCCACGATACGCGCATCCAGTGGTTCCACCTTCGAATCGTAATGAGCCACCCAGTTTCCTTCCTCATCGATGAGGAATTTATTGAAATTCCAGGTCACTTCGGCATCACTCACACCGTTCAGCTCTTTTTGTGTGAGCCAGCGAAAAAGCGGATGAACATCAGCCCCTTTTACCGAAATCTTTTCCATCATGGGGAAGGTCACCCCGTAATTCTTTTCGCAAAACGCGGCAATTTCAGCATTACTCCCCGGTTCCTGTCCACCGAAATTATTGGCCGGAAAGCCAATGATGACGAAATTTTCGTCCCTATATTTTTCATACAATTCCTGCAGCTGGGCGTATTGCGGCGTGAAACCACACTCGCTGGCTGTGTTCACCACCAAAACCCGTTTTCCAGAAAGCTGGTGAAGATCGTAATTCCCGCCATCTATGGCTTCTACTTTAAAATCATAAAAACCTTCAGGCATAAATGTTACATTTTCTGTTCGTACCATATGAGCATAGCCCGCCCCCAAAGTCAGGCACAACCCTGTAGCAACAACAAGGATTAATAGTTTTTTCATGATATAAATTTAATGCGTTTT
Source organism: uncultured Saprospiraceae bacterium (assembly GCA_965652315.1). Taxonomy (GTDB): domain Bacteria; phylum Bacteroidota; class Bacteroidia; order Chitinophagales; family Saprospiraceae; genus Membranihabitans. Next base: position 854 of record CBFGVZ010000254.1, read on the forward strand.
GGCCGAAAATAGTTTAAATAGATACATTTGCAGGAAAACTTTAAGACTTCAGAAAAATTGTCAGCGTAATTCCTCATTCAAAAATGACCATCCATGTACCCGATTACAACCTGGTTCTTTATCCTTATCATGATTTCGATTGCGGGCTGCGGTAACAACCACACCGAAACGGAGACCCATACGTCAGACCCTATCAGAGTCATGACCTACAATATTCATCACGCCAATCCACCATCCATCCCCGACTCCATCGATATCGATGCTATTGCCGCGGTAATCCGGGAAGCAAATCCTGATCTGGTCGCGCTGCAGGAAGTGGATGTATTTACGGAACGATCCGGCAAATCACTACATCAGGCCAGGGCTTTGGCAGAAAAACTGAACATGAATTACTATTTTACCAAAGCTTTGGATTATCAGGGAGGCTACTATGGCAATGCGGTACTGTCCACCTTTCCGATACTGGATTCCCTTCGGATCGAGCTGCCTACTTTGGAAGGTGTTCAGGCGGAAGACCGGGTCTGGGGTGGAATTAAATTTGAAACAGACGGAAAGGAAATGTGGTTTGGAAGTACGCACCTGGATTTCCAGCGTGGAGAAAACAATGTTCACCAGTCCAGAACACTGTTGGAAAATCTGGAAGCGATCCGGCTACCAGTCATCATCGGCGGAGATTTCAACCGAACGCCGGAAAGTGAAACGATTGAACTATTTGACACCCAATTCCAGCGAACTTGCTCCGAATGTCCGCCCACCATCCCGGTATCCAATCCCAACCGGACGATCGACCACCTGATGTTCCGCCCAAAGGATGGATTTAGTATAACAGATCATCGCGTGATTGACGAGCAGTACGCTTCTGACCATTTGCCAGTGGTAGCAGAATTGTTGTTGGAGTAAGATATTAATTATTCCGAATCTGGAAGCTTCAGCTACAGTCATTCGATCAGACCATATTAAGAAAGCAAACTAAAAATCCATCCGGGCATGTATTTCTCCCATTGATTTCCTATTTTGGGCGGAATAAATCAGCGATCCGATGAATAGACGAGATGCATTCCGGCATTTGGCGGTCCTTTCCGGAGGGTTGTTCCTCGTACCTTCCTGTGATTTCTCCAGAGAGGAAGTGATGCTGGCGTACGACAATCTGAAAGTTTCCGAAGAAGACAAAGCCGTCCTTCAAAAACTTTGTAACACCATCATTCCATCCGATGTGGAATTCCAGGGCGCAGACGAACTGCAACTCAGTGATTTTGTTCTGGTAATGATCGATGATTGTTATGGCATGAAGGATCAGAAGGCTTTCACAGAAGGACTGAAGAAGCTGAGTCAGTACGCTTACGAACAAACAAGGCAGAATTTTCTCAGTCTATCCCAGCAACACGCGGAAGAAATGCTGGCAGGCATCTTAGAACATCCGGAAATAGCGGAAGAAGACGAAAATCGACAGGAAGCGATCGATTTTGAAAATATCAGGTACTGTGTCCAAACTACGAAGTCATTGACCATTCAGGGTTACATGGCTTCTGAATACATCATGACCGAAGTAATGCCCTACCAGCTCGTACCCGGGCCGTTTCATGGGAAAGTGCCTGTAGTTGAAAATGAAAGAATCAATGTCAATGGTTAATATAAACAGCCAGGGAAAAGAGGCGCATACTTTCGACGCCATCGTGATCGGGTCCGGAATGAGTGGCGGCTGGTCCGCCAAGGAACTATCTGAAAATGGGCTCAAAACCCTGGTACTGGAAAGAGGCCGGGAAGTCCGGCACAACGTAGATTACCCGACGACCAATCTGCAACCCTACGAATTGGAACACCGGGGTCGTCTGCCTCATAATACCATCAAGGACAATCCCATCGTGGGACGGTGTTATGCGTTTCGGGAAGATACCGAACATTTCTTTGTAAAAGATGACGAACATCCATACGTTCAGGAGGCCCCGTTTGATTGGATCCGGGGATATCAGACCGGTGGAAGATCATTATTGTGGGCCCGGCAGGTTCAGCGCTGGAGCGATTATGATTTTGAAGGACCGGCCCGGGATGGATTTGCGGTGGACTGGCCGATCCGGTACAGGGATGTGGCGCCCTGGTACAGTCACGTGGAAAAATTTGTCGGGGTATCTGGAAATAGGGATGGGATTGCTGCTTTGCCGGATGGGGAATTCCTTCCACCGATGGAACTCACTGCCATGGAGGAATATTTCAAAGCCAGTATGGAAAAGCATTATCCGGGCAGGCCAATGATCATCGGGCGATGTGCCCACATTACCGGTAATTTTGAATACTATGCCAAACAGGGACGGGCTGGATGTCAAAACAGAAACCTATGTCAGCGCGGTTGTCCGTTTGGAGGTTACTTCAGCAGTAATTCTGCTACACTGCCCTGGGCGATGAAGACTGGCAATCTGACGATTCGCAACGATTCGGTAGTCCATTCGATCATTTACGACGATCAGCAGGAAAAGGCTACCGGCGTCCGGGTAATCGATGCCCATACCAAAAACCCTACAGAATATTTTGCCCGGATTATCTTCGTCAATGCTGGTTCGCTGAACACGAACCTCGTCCTGCTCAATTCCACTTCTGACCGTTTTCCCGATGGGTTGGGAAATGACAATGGATTGCTCGGGAAATACATGGCGTTCCACAATTACCGGGCTGGCGTGTCAGGTGAATTCGACGGATTAACCGAATATCGCACTGCCGGTCGCAGACCCAATGGGGGTTATATCCCGCGATTTCGAAATCTGGATCGGCAGGAAACTGATTTTCTTCGAGGATACGCAGCCGGGCTGAGCGGCCATCGGCAGATCATAACCGACCGCAACGGAGTAGGTGAAACACTCAAAGCCAACCTACTTAATCCGCGTTACGGACCCTGGCGAATCGGCTCCCATATGATGGGCGAGACTATTCCGAAAGAAACCAATTTTGTGCGACTCGATCCACACAAACGGGATCAGTGGAGTATCCCCCAACTGGCGATCAACATCCAATACGATGACAACGATGAGAAAATGATCAGGGACTATCTGGAACAACTCACCGAAATGTTTGAAAAAGCCGGCGTTACCAATATTCGTACCCGGGATGACAAGCGGGCTCCAGGGCTCGACATCCACGAGATGGGGGGCGTCCGCATGGGGCGGGACCCAAAGACCTCCTTGCTCAATAAATGGAATCAGTTTCACAACTGCCCCAACGTGTTTGTAACTGACGGTGCCTGCATGACTTCTACCAGCACCCAGAATCCATCCCTGACCTACATGATGCTTTCTGCCCGGGCAGCCAATCATGCAGTAGATGAGCTGAAAAAGATGAATTTGTAGTCGACCCGGGATTACACAGATCCAGAGGTGTAGGTAAAACTATTGCTAAGCCCGACTTTTTAGTGGGACCCGGGCTCGGCAATCCCTCGGTATTCTTGAAGAAAGACTTTTATTTTTAAAATGAATTGAAGGAGATAAATTCATGAAGAAATTAGGAGGCCGGGCTTACCGATCCCATAGTATACTTGAGGGATCGGTAAGTCT
>CBFGVZ010000255.1:0-4356 GCA_965652315.1 uncultured Saprospiraceae bacterium
ATATTATGAGATGGATGTATATGTAACTTCACTCCCCGATTGGCCAAAATTTCTGCCACGGTCGTAACCGTCATCCATACCGCCGTAACAAACGCTATTGTGGAAACCGGTCCGATGTTATCGATGTGATTTTTTAAAGGTACCGTTGCATCAGCTGCAGGTGTACAGGTATCTACCACCAGATCTGCTAATTCAAAAAGCGTTTTACCGCACGAGTGTTTGGTCGTTTTACCATTGGCTTCTGACGCCGAACCATAAACGATTACTTTCATTCCCAATTTTCGGGCTTCCAAAGCAACATCAATATTCACGGCATTGACTCCTGTATGGGAAAAAAGCCACATGCAATCATCTTGCGTAAAAGTATGAGCTTTCATGATCTCCTGGCCATATCCTTCAACCCTTTCCAGGAAAATAAATTGGTCCACACCCATTTGACCTACAATATTTGTAAAAAATGTCAAGGGTAATTCAATGATGGGATGAAACCCTACAAAACCACCGATTCTGGGGTACATTTCTTCGATGGGAAGAGTTGCATGACCGCAACCAAAAGTGTGAACCCAGGCACCCTTTTCAATTGAGTCAGCCATGACTTCGGCTGCACTGTAAATATTTTCCATCTGGGTTTCTTCAATCATACCCATTACTTTCTGAGCATTTTCAAACCATTGCTTAGCTAGCATAAAATAATTTTTAATTAATTTTGACTAATCTTTTATTTAATATAAATAACAAAACAAATATCAGAACTACACTGACGACGAGAAAAAGTGGAAACACGCTTAAGCCCCTGGTTTCAGTAACCCGGCCAAACGTGAAGTTCAATAGTACATTACCAATCAGGGCTATCGTCATCACGATACTGAATGCTGTAGCAGAATGTTGGTTATAGGTCTGACCGACGTATCCCAATATCACTGGAAAACCGGCAGCCAATCCGACACCAACAAATAGAAACGCAAACAGGATGGACATATAACCATTTCCCCACCATAATAAAAAGTAGCCCATTAAAGCAATCATGAACCCTACTACCAATACACTTAAGGGGTGATAGACACGCAATAATTTTCCCATAATAAGTCTGGTCAAGGTTAAGGCGCCCACAAATGCCGACAAAATAAATAGGGCATTGGAGGTGATTATACCTTTATTTTGCGACATAAATACCGTGGACCAGTTATTGGTTAATCCTTCCAATCCACTTTGGAAAAATAAAATAAAACCCAACAACAACAGATAAGGATCTTTCATCATTTCCCACACCTGCCGGATTGATAAGCCCTTGGTTTGGCTGGATGTCGGAAAGCGCAGCAATACGAAATAAATCAATAACAACAGAATGATACCGACCAATACAAGAAGAATAGCGGAATATGAAATACTATTCTTAAACAAACCCAGCACAGCAGGCGTGCCCAGAGCGCCAACCCCATAAAAAACGCCCAGTATACTCAAATTTGCGCTACGGTTAACCGGACTTATTTCAGAGACCAATGCATTTGTGACCCCATTGAGAACACCTCCCCCGATCCCAATAAAAAATATAGAAACATAAAGTAATTCGACACTAGCAGTTTGTGAAATTCCGGATAACCCCAGGGCAGTAACTCCTGCGCCAAGAACAAGTACAAATTTAAAAGAAACCCAATCAACAAGCGGACCAAACACTAAAGAACCCAACAAAATGCCTAAGGGCAATAAAGTGGCAAGACCTCCCATGGCAGCCCCATCCAATACAACTTTTTCCTTAATTTGGGGCAATAGTGAGCCAAGTGAAATCATCACTATTCCAAATAATAACATCCCCAGACAGGCTGCTCCAAAAACCAGTTTTTTGTTGAAATCAGTGTTAGCCATGTCGATTATTTGACAACGCCATAATAGCCTGATAACCTGCGCCATAAAGTCCTGCATCCCCCTTCAGGGCAGATTCTACCAGTTCTACCTCTCCAAAACTAATGGGTTGAGCCCAGTTTTGGGCCTGTTCCAGTATTTTCCCGATGAACTGGACACCAGGGCCAAAAATACCACCGCCCAGAATGATTTTTTGTGGATTAAAGATACTCACCAAGTTAGCTATCGTCATTCCCCAGTATTCGATTGCTTTTTCAATCACTATTTTTGCCACCTTGTCATTCTGCTCCAAAGCTCTAAATACATCATGGGACGATAGTTGATGGGATGGAATGCTCGCAAGTAAACCATTATAATCTTGATGTTTGTTCAACGTTTCAAGCGCACTCCTTGCCAATCCATTACCCGAAGCGTAGTACTCAAAATTCCCATAGAGATCATACTTGTTGTCATATGAGGGTTCTAATGCCAGCCATCCAATTGCACCTGCCGCACCACTATGACCAGTTAATATATGCCCCCCTGAAAGTATGCCGGCTCCAATCCCGGTACCCACGGCCATAAAAATTGCATCCGTGCAACCTTTCGCCACTCCCTGCCAGCATTCACCTAAGATATAACACGACCGATCACAATCAATAATGATCGGCAAAGACGGATCCTTCACCATTTCAGTCATCTGAGTGTGTAATGGAAAATCTTCCCACCCTGCTATGTTGGGTGCCCAAACCGTTTTTCCCTGGGGATGATAAATACCAGGGACGCAAACCCCCAGTGCCTCCACGCTAAAACCGCGTCGCTTTGCTTCTTCGCTCAGATCATCCACAAGTTCTACACCCAGTTGAACTACCTGGCTTCCTTTGAGGTTGCTTTGTTGCTTAATTTTCTTAGAGACTAAATTTCCGTCTTGCTCAAAAATCCCTGCAGATATTTTGGTTCCGCCAACGTCCAACCCGATAACTACGTTCTGGCATTTCATCAATATAGGCATTAATACTGCATAAATGTATCAATTATTACGCAATATTCGCATTTTTTCAACTTTTTTTGCGCATAATATGCATTTTATGTCGGATCGGGTCCAAAATCAGGGGTTGAAATGGCCAGGCCAATGTTTTATGGGATTTTCTTTATGGAAGATGTCCGTTCTGGCCGAACGAAATTGATCGCATCTGGATAAATGATGGATCTCAATACGCATCAATTTTTGCTTATCAAATAATTTCGTAATCCAAGATTTCGGTGTATTTATATCTTTCTGAGGGCCATATACCTGGGTGTTTTTCAAAGAAAGGAGGTTTTCCAAGTTCGATAAGGGCTAAGTAGGGAATGGGCAGGGTCCAGTTCCGTTATCAAGAAATCAATCTCATGCGGGCTGCAGACCAGGTGCGTTTGTCGAGTTCCCAATTTAGCCGAAGTGGCCAGAGATACTACGCCATCTGATGAAGCCACGATTTTTCTTTTAATCAAAGATACTTCGTAGGAGTCTTCGGATATGCCTGAATCTACATCGATATTTCCAGTTCCAATAAAGCAGAGATCAGCCCGAACTTGAGAAAATTTTTCCGATACATCATTTCCGAGAGTTACCATGGTATGCTTTTGGACTTTACCACCGAATAGAATGATTTCCGCATGGGCTAAAGCTGTTAACTCCATTGCAATGGGCAGGCAATACGTAAAAACAGTTCCCCGAAAATCCTTCGGAATATGTCTGGCAAAGGATAGATTGGTCGTACCATCCGTAATAATGATTGACATGCCATCTTGCAACAAAGAAATGGCCTTCTGTGCGATCATATTTTTTTCTTCGGTATGCTTGACCACGTTGTCATTGTAGTAATACAACTGCTGAATAGAAGCAACCGCTCCTCCATGTACCTTCGTCAATAACCCTTTTAATGACATTTCATTTAAATCCCTTCTGATGGTATCCTCCGAAACATCCAAATCCAAAGCCAATTGGGGCGTTTGGACTTTATTAAATACCTGCAATCTATCGAGGATAAAATTTTGTCGTGATTTTTTTTTCATAATTCTATCAGTAATCATTTTTATGGCTCCCCTCAGCCATTTTGAGAAATTACATACCTGTTCATAAGATAACGCTATTCCCGTGTCGTTTTGATTTGACCGTTTGGATTTGCAAAGAAAAATGCTCAGCATCGAAGAGAAAAACGCAGCCATAGCCTGAGCTGTGGCGGGTATTATAGATGAAGAGATCGGCCATTATCACCATAGGTAGCGGTCAAAACCAAGCGTACCGGATATAAAATTACAGGTAATGTAACGAAAACTCAACGCAATATTTTCATTCATCGTAAAAATATACCCCGGATAAAATCGATCATCATAGAACATCAAAAAACACACGAACCTCCTATTGTGGTTCATTCCACTCCCGGTTATGTACACCCTTCACTTACAGGGTCATACAGGCTGGCTACCCTTGGCGTAACTTTTACGGGATTGCACACTCATTCCGAACAGTAAACG
>CBFGVZ010000256.1:0-4349 GCA_965652315.1 uncultured Saprospiraceae bacterium
AATGACCTGGTATTCCAGGAGAAAAGAAAAGAGGAAGTAGGGCGGAGGGGTTGGGCCTGTTTAGAGTGTTTCCCGCGTTGGGGGGCTTCCGCCGTTTGGAATCATAAGCCAATGGCGTGCAAATTATCGCTGGAACACCGTTTTTATAACGCGGGTGTCTTCCCGGACATGCCCTTGATAACTTTCATATCCATTTTAAACGCCTTTTCTATCAAGGAAGGGCATCTGTATGTTTATTGCTGCTAAAGACGTCTTTCCTGCTCCAGGACCGGTGTATGATTCTATAGCTATTACTCTGACCATCGTCCTGTAATGATAAAGGTTTACCAGCAGAATTGTCCAGGAGAGTCAAGACATGGGTAGTCTCTGCCTTAGAAGTCATAACCCAGAGACAGGTGAATCCTCGGTTTCATCAAAGCACCGGAATCGATTCCCCAGGCATAGTCTCCCCGAATAAAATAACCCAGTAAATTGAGTCGGACCCCGGCACCATACCCCATGACAAAAGGATCTCGGAAATACTGGACACGGGCGTGTAGAATTGGAGGCCGATCGATTTCGACAAAATTGATCGGATTGTTGGGGTCGTAGGGGTCACGACCTTCCCAGGCCATTCCGAAATCAAAGAACCCGACGAGCTGGAAATCTCTCAGTATGCGGGATTGGATGTTTTTTCCGAAAATGTACTGGAAGGGGGGTATCCTTAATTCCACATTGGTCAACAGATGGTTGTTACCGCTACGTACATTACTTTTGAATCCCCTCAGACTGGGCGCCACCGTCTGATAGGCGTAATTGTACCGATAATTGTTCCGTCCATTTTCATTGAACTGGGGTATGATTTCGTTATCAGCGCCCCCCAGATAATACAGGATTTTTTCACTGCCCAGGCTGATTCCTGCACCCGCCCGCAAAGCGAGGATACTATGTTTCAATATGGGCAGATAATGACGGGCATCCACCCCAAAAGCAGCCAGATATCCCTCCCCCAGTTTGAAATTAAAATCCTCGATGATTTGAAGATCAAGCTTTTTCATCACCTCCCCGTATATTTTTGCACGGGTCCCATTGCGGATGTTGGGGTTGTAAATGAAGGAATTGTCAAATACATACTCCAGTTTCAATCCGACCCGTTGCGCTATATCCGGCGGTGTATTGAGTTCTTCCACCGTGGTGGGTTTGATGGTATTACGGTCTTGTCTGATCGTAAACTTGGCTCGGAGACTATTATAGAAATCAAGCGGGAAATTGACTCCCGCCTGAGCGAGTAGCACTTCGTATTTTTCTCCCCCCTGCAGCCCGCTGGCTGTGGGAACCCGTTCGGTCTGCACTTTCCGGTACAGGCTAAGGCTTTTATCCAGCCGGTGTTTTTTATTCCGATAAATGGCATAATATTCCGCACCATTGAAACTGGGTGGAAATCGAATGCCGCCTTCAAATTCATAATCTTCAAACAGGTCTTTGATCACCACTTTTCCCAGTAGGCCTGTGGGCGCTCTGCGATATGTCCCCCCCTCAGCCGCATAACTATCCAGACCATCAAAAAGAATCTCATTGCTGACATCAAATGAACTTTCAAAAATGGAGAACTGCCATCGATAGGGCACGATTTTGGTCCGGGTGATCTCCATAAAATTACTACGGGAAGCCGTCTCTGTCTGAGCGTTGTTGTAAGAAAGATTTGTAAATATCTCTGTCTTGGACCGAAACAAACTATCCAGATAATCATTGGTAAAAATGTTGTCGTACTTGGTCTGGAAGCTTTGGGTCGTATCCAATGTAGCCAGGTTCAGGCTATCAGTTCTGCGCCGGGTTTCGACCTTCCTTTCTAAAAACTGATAATACGCAATAGGCTGCAAAGTCCCGATATCCTCCAGATTGGTCTTTTCAAATGTCAGAAAAGCATCCTCCTCCTGTTGATAAGTCAGAACAGCCTGTTCACCTTTTGAGACAATGGCCGACTCCAGGTGACTGGGCACATCGGTCAGAAAACGAACTTCCGAGGTCCGGACCTGATACCCCGGCATTACACTAAGCAATCCCGGATCCACACTATCTACCTCAGCACGGGGTACCGCAAAATGATTGGAAAGATAACGCCGCACAAAAATCGTATCATCAGGAACAATCTCATAGGATATCGCTGCAAGGTTGGTAATTCCATTTTCATTGGAAAGGAAATACATATTACGGCTAGTTGATTTGATCAGCCGTTCATCGATCGAACTGGTCTGACTAACCGGAAACAAATTCAGCGGGTGATACAGGTCCATCATCCACAGGTCCGCCGTATGTATATTGGTCAGGCTGTCCGATTTCCAGTTGGTCCAGGAAGAGCGGTCCCGATTGGACTGAAAGCTCACGAATGTGCCCAACTCGTGTTTCACGACCTCAGGATACATATCCGCAAAATAATCGTTCATAAACTGGTCGGATTGTCTGGTGCGAAGATCGTACCGATACAGGTCAATATTGCCCATGCTTTGTGCTGAGATCAGGATATAACGGTCATCTATGATATCAAATCCATATATCCGTTCGAATCGCTCCGGAAACAACTGTTCGAAAACCTCTTCCGTCTGTGTATTTATGATCCGGATATAGATCTCATCCCGTCTTTCATAAATCAGGGCAATATCGCGCTCATTGATCCAGCGAATAGCAGGATATTCCACATCAACGGGTAAAAACGGGTTTCGGGTTCCATATTTGAATATCCGTTGAGCAGTTCCATCGTTCAGGTTCCGCACATACACCCGGTATTTCCCCTGAAAATTTACCGCATAAGCCACTTTATCCTCCTCAGGACTGTATTCGCCCCCGGTCACCTGAGCCCGTCCACGTTTCCAAAGTTTCCATTGATTTTCTTCGGGTGCCAGGATCCGCTCCTCTTCCCCAGCATCATATATGGTCTGGAAGAATCTCTGCCATTGTTCCAGCATTTGTTCCATTTCCACTCCAAAAACAAAGTCAAAGGCTTCCTCCAGATCTCGGTTGATCTTAGTGAGGTACAGCAAGTTAGGAATCACATTCTTACTGTACGTACTGGCGAGATAATACCAAAAACTGTGTCCGGCGAGAATGGGATAATCTCTTGACATTTTTTTGAAATTGAGTTCTCCTACCTTCTGGTAATATTTTCGGAATTCGTTGTCCATGTCCGCATTCCATTCACTCCCTGCGAACGAAATGATACCATCCAAATACCATCGCGGCAATTTTTTGGCATAATTCACCTGAAGACTGACATCAAGGCCGCCACCGAAATACATATCCTGCACCAGGATTCCACAGATCCCTTCGCGCACTTTACGTACCAATTCCGGTTGGTCACCGGTATAATGTACAAATACCTTATTCTCATGAATGGGGACCAGATTGGACTCGTTATACAGTAATTCGTCCATTCCGATATTGCTTTGATTCTCGTCGGTCAGATCAGAAAAAACCAGGATTTGGATTTTCTGATTGATTTTATGTTCCAGAAGATCGAGAATTTCGGGATATTCATTTTCTGCTATTTTGGCCACGATAAATCCCACGTCCCTGGATTTGCCGTACCAGTACGTTCGGATATTATCGCTTTCATACGAGGACCACTGATCAAAATCGTCGTGATATTGCACTCTGTTTTTACCGAACTGCACAGAGGAAACCTGCCCAATGACGGTGCTGGTAAACAATAACAGAATTGATATGTATAATATCTTTGCCTTCAATCCGAAGCTTTTAATCTCATGCTTAAATTACGAAAATAACCGAACTAACCATATATCTATGAGCAATATCCGCATAAAAAAGTTCACATTCAATCCTTTTCAAGAAAATACCTATTTGGTGTATAACGATTCCGGGAATGCATTTTTGTTCGATCCCGGCTGCTCGAATTCCTCAGAAGAAAAATTACTGTTTGAGTTTATTGGATCACACAACCTCCGGCTTCAGGCATTGATCAGTACTCATTGTCATATAGATCACATTCTTGGAAATCATGCGGTACTGGAAAAATACGACATTCCTTACCTGGCACCCGATGGAGAACAAATGGTATTGGGCTCTGCAGCCATTACAGCCCAGATGTACCAGCTCCCCTATCAGCCTTCCCCTTCACCGGATGAATGGATCAACACGGACCACTACATGACGCTCGATGGAGAGGAATGGACGATTATATCAGCACCGGGTCATTCTCCGGCCAGTCTGATGTTCTACCTACCGGCCGATGCCCTGGTGATCGGAGGTGATGTGTTGTTCCGGGAAAGTATCGGCCGGACGGATCTGCCGGGCGGAAACCATGAACTGCTGCTGACCAATATCCGGGAAAAACTATTTCGCCTGCCCGATGATGT
>CBFGVZ010000257.1:0-4327 GCA_965652315.1 uncultured Saprospiraceae bacterium
TCCTGCGTGCCATCCAATTCTGCCCGGATAATCCAGTCTCCACATTGGATGCCCCCTTCCCCATCAGAAATTACCCGACTCAATTCACCATTTGGCCTAACCTGAATAATGGCCAGGTACCGCATATTTCGGGTTGAATCACTGATCCCCTTCAGGTGCCAATCTTCATCCTTGTACGCCAACTTCTGGTTATTCCGGTCTTTTTTGCCCCGCCAGTTTTCTGCCGCCACTTCAAATGTATCCGTAACATTCCAGGTCAATTGCGTAGTACCGAACACATTGACCTGGCTCGTAACATGTGGCAGGGTAAATAAAAATTCATTCCCGGACTGGTGGAGTTTTGTCCCTCCGGGTGTGTGGAGTAACCAGGACCATTCCGCCATCTCCTCCGCCTCCAGATCATCGTAAATCACAATTAAATCGGGATATAACATCAGAATGTGACGTTTGAATCGCTTCAACCCATGGTCCACCGTTTCGCCATGTTCTACGGAATGATAAGCCTGACTCGCATCGCCCATCGCATAGCTCATGTACTGGCCGTCGAGAAACCGAGGAATCGAACCGTATGCTTCCGTACTATATGGCTGACCCTCATCATTAATCAGAATACCATTGTGGCTCCGTGTATGTTTATACCATTCCTGTCGGTGGGGATCATCCATGGAAATTTTGTATCCGGAGTGGAAGAATAGGGGTTTGCCACCGTACAGTAGATTGAAGGTGTTCTGGTCTGCCAGCATATGGCCATAAGACCCAAAAGGACTGGAACGCATCGCCAGCATCAGGTTCCGGGCGGTGTTGTCGAGATCCGAATGCATATACACCAGGCCGGCATCCGGAAATCTCCGGGCCTGGGCCAGTCCGGGCAAATGGGAAATGTCTGGTTCGGGAATTCCCTGAAGGAACTTCAATCGGATCCACCGAAGGTGATGATCACCCGTCACCTTCAGACCCGTTCCGTCCCGGGCAGCGCGGGCATATGCAGTGGCCAGGGGATGACCGGTGATACGTCCGAGTGCATCGGCATATGCGATATAATCTGCATCGGGGTGTACAAAACCTTTACTGTTGTCTCCAAATCCATCACTGGAGGAATGAGGCGGAAAACTATACCACAGGTAATACGGGTTGTTTTGATACCAGGGAATATGTTTCATAAAGTCAAATCCCGTAAGATCTTTTAAGGTCAAAGGGACATCAAGCAAAACCGCCATATTCATTGTAAAATATTTGTTACCATTGAGCCAGGCCCCATCGTCCCGACCCAATGCCGGCGCCCGCGCCAGAAACAATTCGTAGAGGTATGTCAGCCATTTTTCCGATTCCGGAATATCCCCAAAAGTAGCCAGCGTCGTATGAAAAAAATAATGGAAGATGTGTTGCCAGACGTGATTGGACAATACCTTGGCTTCGATCAAATTCTTCCAATCGTTGTAAAACCGGTCAGCCCGTACCGTAATAGCACCACGCAACCTGGTTTTTTCAGGTTCGGACCACAATTTGTAAAAAGTGTCGTACGCCATGGCCATGGCAAGCATACAGCGGCTATCCCCGAAATCGCTCAGCCTACTGACCCCGTACGGATCCCACTCAGCGACGTGCAGCGCCCATTCCATCCCCCTGCGGGCGTATTTTTCATCACCGGTTAACAGATAAGCCCGGGTCATAGCCCGCAGAACATCGATGGCTGTGTCTCCCAGACGTTTGGCAGCATCCTTTCGGTTTTTTTTGAGTCTGAGCGGATCTGTTTCTTTCAACATTTCCGGGTCAAGCATTTCCGGAATTAAAGGTTTATCCAGCCAGGCATCTGCATTCTCTATGATACGCCTGGCGTCAATAGTGTGACCGGCCCGCCTGCGAAATTCCTTCAGGCCTTCTCCTTTTTTGATTAAAAGGCGCGGGTGTTCTTGTGGAATCGACTGCTTGAGTGCGGTCAGGTCAGGCGGATTCCAGGCTTTACTGCTTTCAGAAACCACGAACCGCATCGGCTCAGACCATTCCCGGCCGCTCTCCCGGTACTGCCAATACCACTGTCCGGGAGGGAGCTTTTGATAGGGACAGTATATGGCGTAGGGAATATCGTTTTTAGAAAAACTTATTTCGCTAAAGCCTGCGTCCCGCGACAACCGGATATCGTACGTCGCTTCACGCTTATCAGCTACAGGCCAAAGAAAAAAAGGTGGATTGTGGGTGAGGTTACTTCCGCCTGAAGGTTTGGCCCATTTGCGGAACTGGGGGTGAATGACCATCGGTTCAGGTTCAGAACCGGTCGGATCTGTGAGAGGTAGTGATGGCTGGGACATCAAGTTCGAGGATGTGACCACACCCATCATACTGACAATCAAAAATAAAGGCAATAGCTTGAAATTCATGAAAAAAAGTTTTTGGGAAATTAATTCGTGGGGGACACCTTCCAGACCCGAAAGTTCCGGTATCGGAAGTGCGTCCACTGCATCTGCCGAAAACCGATTTTTCCGGTTTTGTAATAAGGACGTGGATCGTCTGAACCGTCATCCAACCAGTCGATCACCTTGCGGTCATCCACATAAAAAATGATCCGGGGGCCGTATTTGATCAATTTCATATGATGGATGTTTTCGGACCGGGTTGGAATCCCTTCCTCACCTGAATAAACTAGATTGAACCGATTGTTTTTCCGTAGATGCGCGGTGCTGCGGTCGGGCTTTTTAGGGGTGTTGGCGTAATAGGAAATGTGATAACTGCGCAAGGTATCCTTGATGTACCAGGTGAAATCGCCATCACGCGCCGGCAAGTCCGGATCAAAGATATCCTGGCCATTTACGCCCTTCGCTGCGAAAAACAATATACTCAATCCGGCATCGGTTTCCAGATTCTGAGCTTCCCATTCTACCAGGATGCTATCCGGAAAATCGCGCGGACACCAGAACACATGATGATATGCTTCATCCGGCGAATACATATGCATCCAGCCGGACCGGAATTCGGTGACGCCGGGTCCTTCCATGACCCAATCTTTGACATCAGCCGCGCTGGAAAAGTCATTTTCATAAATTAACTCCCCCCGCTGCCAATTAGGAACCGAATCGCTATTTTGCTTGAGAATGGCTCTGAGATTTGTGGTTTCCGGATCGTTCTGTGCCGCCATCCATTCCTCCAGTTCTGTGGATAGATGTTGCAAAACGTATTCGTATTTGGGATCATCGGCGATATTGACCAGTTCATCCGGATCGGATTGCAAATCGTACAGTTCCAGCGACGGCCGCTTCCAATGAGCTTCCGCTCGTTGTCGTACTGTCGGATCGGAACTACCGGTCCAGGACTGTAGCACATCGTAGCTGTCGATTATTGCCCGCTTATCCGGACTATCCATCCGGGTGATCTGAAATTTATTTTCAGGTCTCAGATTTACGATCAATTTATATTCCGCGGACACCAGGGCACGGATGGGAAATTCATTCGCCCCCTGTACACCGAGATTAGTGTAAGCTGCAAAAACATTTTCCCGGGACCACCTCTTTTCCCCTGCCAAATACGGTACAAGACTGAGTCCATCGAGATGTTCCGGTACATTACCCCCTGCAACATCAATCAAAGTCGGCAAAAAATCAACGAAATTCACCAACCAATACACCGTCGTACCCGGCTGGATATGGCCCGGCCATTTCACGATGAGGGGGACGCGAATTCCATGTTCATACAGGGTCCATTTGGCAAAGGGAAAGGCCGGACCATGGTCGCTGGTATAGATCTGCAGGGCATCTGAAAAACCATATTTTTCGACCCAATACAGATAACTTCCCAGTTCATGGTCCAACAGGCTGACATGGTCATAATAAGCGCCCGTGTAGCGTCTGGTGGCTTCGGTGTCGGGCATCCAGGTTTTTGGTGTAATATTATTATAGCCCCCCTTATGGTTAAAATAAGGTTGGTGTGGGGTATGCAGGGCGACGATCAGACAAAAAGGATTGTCCCCGACTCCACGCAGGAATTCCGGAACCTCGTGCATGTCGATGTATTCAAAGCCAAACTGATCTTTCGGTTGGATATGAGTCTTTCCGGCCAGTACTACGCGGTAACCAAGCGGTTTCAGGTAGTCCGGCAGGGTTTTGATCCCCGGGTTTACAGCACCGTGATTTCGGTCACACCCATTGCGGTGGGGGTACAGACCGGTAAACAAGGCAGACCGGGAAGGGGCGCAAACGCTCGCCGGTGTGTATGCCCGCGTAAAGGACATTCCTTCGGCTGCCCATTGGTCGAGAACTGGTGTATTTAAATCGGTGTTCCCAAAGCATCCGGCATCTTCAGCCCCATGGTCGTCGGAAAGGTATAGGATGATGTTGGG
>CBFGVZ010000258.1:0-4304 GCA_965652315.1 uncultured Saprospiraceae bacterium
GTCATTTTCAGGTACTTGAGCTAATCCGGGAAGTGCCCTTCTCATCTGAAACTTAGATATATGGCTATCAGGTGACTGATGCTCCCCAGAATGACCAGGATGTGCCAGATGACATGGTAATACGACCGATCTGAATTTTTATAAAAATAGATGCCGGTAGAATAAGATATTCCCCCGATCAATATCCACCAAAGTACCTCTGATGGAGCCTGATTCCACAGTGGCCAAATCACGAACAGAATCATCCACCCCAAAAAGACATAAAGACCCGTACTGAAATTGTCATATCGTCCGGTCCACCAGAATTTCATAATGGATCCGCAGAGGATAATGGCCCACATCACAGCCAGAAATATGCCATTGACCGGCCAATCGATGTATCGCATAATGATAGGCGTGTAAGTCCCTCCGATCAGAAAAAATATGCTGATGTGATCCATGATGCGCCAATAATCCTTCCTTTTACCTTGCGAAGTGAAATGATAAATGGTGGAAGACGAATAGGTCAGAACAATTCCCGTGAAATAAGGAGCCAGCGTCCAGAGATGAATTCCATTTTCATAGCTTTTCGCTGCCCAGTATAATAGTGGCATACACATTGCCAGAATGAGTAAACCCATACCATGGCTCAGGCCATTGTATATTTCTTCCTTTTTACGTTGTGGTCGTTCGTGCGACATCGACTGAGTTCTTGTGACTATGTAACGGTGAGATCCTTCGATAAGTTTTTTACTTTTGTGCTGTTATTGTTGAAAAATTTAAAGCAATTGTATAAACTATCATTAGGGGGAGTAGTTTGGTTCCTGTAATGGTATCCTGAAAACAAATCAAAGTCCATAAAAATGAAGACTATCCAATTCAGTAACGGTGACGAAATGCCTGTTCTGGGGCTGGGCACATGGAAATCCGGAGAAGGCGAGGTATATCGTGCAGTACAGGAATCGGTCCGGTCGGGTTACCGGCATATAGACTGTGCAGCAATTTACGGAAACGAGGCAGAAATTGGTCAGGCTATTGCAGACCTGATCGATTCTGGTGAGATTAATCGCGATGATCTGTGGATTACCTCCAAACTCTGGAATGACTCCCATAAACGGGAGCATGTGTTTCCGGCTTTGCAAAAAACACTGAACGATCTGCGCCTGGAATACCTGGATCTGTATCTGATCCACTGGCCGGTTGCAATCCGGCATGGCATAGGTTATCCTAAAACGAAAGAGGAATTTGTTTCCCTGGAGGAGGTCCCTTTGCTGGAAACGTGGGAGGCGATGATATTGCTCCAGCGCAATGGTCTGGCCAGACACATTGGCGTTTCTAACTTCAATGTGCCAAAAATTAAGCACCTCATCGCCGAATCCGATCACAAACCTGAGATGAACCAGGTAGAAATGCACCCCTATCTGACACAGAATGAACTGGTGGCGTTTTCCCGATCTTCAGGTATACCACTGACCGCTTATTCCCCGCTGGGCAGCAGGGACCGACCGGAGAGGATTCGTGGTAACCGACCGGAATTATTGGACAATGAAACGGTTAAGGCTATTGCGGATCAACATAATATTTCCCCCGCTCAGGTTCTTATTGCTTTCATTCTGCAGAGAGGTGTAGCGGTCATTCCCAAGTCAGTTCACAAAGCCCGGATCAAGGAGAATCTGGCTGCGGCACAAATCACCCTACGTGATGAAGACGTAAAACAATTACTGGACTTGAACCAGAATATGCGTTACATCGACGGAGGCACCTGGACCATTCCTGGTAGCCCCAATACCTTAGATTCCTTATGGAATCAATAGTTCGACAGTAGGATAACTGAAGCCAGTTCGCCCGTAGGATGAAAGAATCCCCAGGCTTGCGTCAATAAAGATTCTCCGGTGGAGGAGCTGAGGGCCATTCCCAAATTCACTGACCATTGGAAAAAAAACGAAATAGTACACTTGGACTTGTCCTGATTCTGGGTTCGATGGCAGCCATTGGACCGCTGAGCATCGACATGTATCTGCCGGCGTTCAACGATATAGCACTGGCACTCGGGACCGATAAAAATCAGGTAGGTTATACCTTGACCAGCTATTTTCTGGGCATTGGCATTGGACAGTTGATGTTTGGCCCATTGTCTGACCGGTACGGGCGGAAAAAGCCCACAGTAATAGGCCTGATCGTATTTGCTACCTCTGCCCTGGCCATTTATTTTACCCCCAATATCGATGTCTTTATCGGGATACGGGTCTTTATGGCACTCGGGGGTTGTATCGGCATGATCACCAGTAAAGCTATCGTTCGGGATCTGTTTCCGCCTGAGGATACAGCACGGATATTTTCTATTCTGATGCTGATCATGGGCATTGCACCAATTCTGGCACCTACACTGGGAGGCTATATGGTAGCGCAGTTTGGCTGGCGTTCGATCTTTTTGTTTCTGACCATTTATTCGGTCCTCATCGTATTGTCGGTAAGCATATTTCTCCGGGAAACCAAGCAGCCGGACCGGATGATCTCGTTGAAACCAAGGGCAGTGATCAGGGACTATATCAGGATCATTCGCAATCCCTGGTTCCTGAAATACAGCCTGGCCGGTTCACTGGCCTATGCCGGCCTCTTCGCCTATATCAGTGGTGCCTCTTTTTTGTATATGGACCAGCTCGATTTCAGCCAACAGGAGTTCGGACGGACTTTTGGTATCAATGCGGGAGGATATATCCTGGGCGCCCAGATCAACAGCCTGTTTCTCCGCCGATGGTCCAGCACCCTGGTGAGTCGGCGCACCATATTCGTACAGACCATCGTGGCAGCGGTCACGGTTACCGGCTTTTTCATACCTTCCCTGTTCACGTATATGACGATCGGCGGGCTGTGGTTTTATCTCTTCTGCCTGGGATTTATCACGCCCAATACCACCGCGCAGGCGCTCGCCCCGTTTCAGCGTCTGGCCGGGTCGGCATCGGCATTGATCGGCGCTATGCAAATGCTCACTGGTGCTCTGATCTCCGCTATAGTTAGCGTGGTGATCGGTGCGTCGAGTCTTCCTATGCTGATCGTGATGCTGGTGTGTTCCCTGGTGGGAACCATTTTATTGTCTGTGGAAGTTGACCGGAGCAGGGCACATGAAAACTTACAAAGCTAAGCTCAATAAGGTTGAATTTTGGATTGCGTGCCAGTTAAAGAAAATATTTTTGTATATTTTACCTGATAATATTGTCATGAAAAAATATATAGTCATGAAAAAATCGCTGTATATTATTTCTTTCTCATTTATTATGTCTTTGTTATTCAGTTGCAACGAGGACGCAAATCTAATGAATTTTGACGCGGGAAACAGTCAAGTGACGGATCATGCTGGTAAAACTCTGTCTGTCAATAGTTTTGATATTGGTAAAGATAATATTGTGTCAGATGAAGAAGCTATCCAAACAGCCAGCAACCATTTTATATCCATGTAATACGAAAAAACAGGTCAAATTCCGGAAGATAAAAAGATAAGTAGAGTGAGTAGGATTAAAGACTCAATGACCAATGAAACACTAATTTTTACGCTGGAGTATGAAGAGGGAGGGTTTTTTCTGGTCTCTGGTGATTACAGATTTGATCCAATTCTGGCCTATTCAACGACGAATTCATGGGGTGGGGAACAGTTGGATGGGCCCAATATCTTTCTGGCTGCTTATAAAAATGAAATCAGGAAAATTAAGAAAGAAAATAAAGAATCCACCGGAGAAGTACAAAGTGCCTGGAATCGATTAAAATACTTTTCTCCTCAAAAGGCACAATCAGAGAAAAGTAATTCAAACGAAAGTCTTAATTCCAATTGTATCTATGGAGCATGTCTCCCCATTTATTGTGAATATTCCTACACAACAAATGTAGGTCCTTTAGTTGATCCACTTGCTATGTGGAGTCAGGGTGGATCATTTAGTTATTATAGCCCATCGGACAATGGCTGTGGATGTGATAGGAAAAGTGCCGGGTGTGGTCCTGTTGCTCTGGCTATGTTGTTGCGATTTCATGAATCTCCATTAATGAATATGTCCTTTAACGGCGCTACTGCATATACGGATTATTCTAACATGCCCAAATATGCAGGAAGTTGTACTAATAATTCAGGCGGTTATAAAAGTAGTGCCATGTTGATAGCGCTATGTGGTGCTGCAATGAATTCAAATTATGGAATTCTGGGAAATTGCAAAATTGCTACACATCCCAATAATATAGGGGATGGTTTGGGTATACCCACGACGGGAAGGGAGATCTGGACGACCGGTATGATGATATCAACCACGATCTGAAATTTGGGTATCCTGTCATATTAT
>CBFGVZ010000259.1:0-4300 GCA_965652315.1 uncultured Saprospiraceae bacterium
AATATTGAGGGATTGCCGAGCCCGGGGAAAAGCTGAAAATTCGGGCTCGGCAATCCCTCGGCAGGGAATGGAAATGCGATCACTCTGAAATATCCAATGCGATAGAATAAATATGAAATTGCACAGGATCCGGGCTTACCGATCCCTGGACTAATACCGATCCCTACGATGCCTTGTTGGGCTCACCTATAATCAATATATTTGCACTGTACATCCCATATAGCACAAACATGAAACTTTTTACACAGCGATTTGACATCCGATGGAGTGACCTCGACGCCAACCGCCACGTTGCCAATTCCGCTTACGTCAACCTCATGAGTCATACCCGGATGGCGTTTCTAATCGCTCAGGGATTCAGCCACGCCGAAATGGTCAGACTCAACATCGGCCCGGTTCTTTTTCACGAACACATTCACTATTTCCGGGAAGTCCTCCCCGATCAGCCCATCCTGGTGACCCTGGCCCTTAAGGGTCTGTCTGAAGATGGGATGTTTTTTGAATTTGAGCACAATATTTATGGACAGCATGGTACGCACCACCTTTTTGCCCACCTCATGGGCGGATTTATCGATATGAATACGCGGAAACTGACCACTCTGCCGGAAGAATGGACCTCCCGCCTGTTTGACAAACTTGAGCGGACAGCAGATTTTCACTGGCTTTCCAAAGAAGACACCCGGAAGTTTCAGATTCGTCCCGTGAACCGGCCGGATTTATTCTGATACCGCATCATACCACATCATTCGCTCATTTATCCTTATTCTGCCTCATACTTTCGCAGGTATTTCTTCCCGGTTCTGAATAATTTTGTAAATTTCCACAAAATATTAACATTTCGTGATGAAAAATCTCATATGGCTCCTATTGACCGCTATTTGCTTTCAATGCACCTCTGAAACCGAATCCACCAGTGACACATCGACGATGATCAACAGGGAATACCGGCTCATCGCCTTTATGACCGGATATATCGGTTCGGGCGGTGAAATTGACGGCATCCGCAACCCGGTCTTGCGTGTGGTAAAAGGCGATCATGTCCGGATCGTGATGGTCAACGGCGAAACGATGACCCACGATGTGACCATCGAGCAGGCGGGGGTCCAAAGCGCGTCCATTATCGAGGAAGGTGATTCCACCAGCGTAACCTTCGTGGCTACCGGAGATGATACCTATTACTGTAGCATTCCAGGTCACCGGGCTGCCGGCATGGTTGGCGAAGTCAAAATGGTAGATCCCACTTTGACCGCTAGGGTCACACCGGGCCAGATCCCGATGTCAGATAGTATGAAGCTCAACTTCGATTTTGAATACAATACGCTGGAAGACTGGACCGCTACCGGTACAGCTTTTGATGGCCAGCCTTCGTCCGATCGATCCACGGATATTTACAGCCAGGAAGAAATGCAGGAAGTCAACGCCAACGGTGAATTTTTTGTCGTCAGCGGAGGAACACAACATTACCAGGACACTGGAACACTCACTTCCGTGGTATTTGAAATCAGTCAACCGTTTGCGTCCTTTAAGGTGGCGGGCGGAGCGCTCAAGGAGACGCGCGTGGAATTGGTCGATGCCTCCACCGGAGAAGCATTTTTTGAAATCACGGGGAACAACAGCGCGCGGTTGCGGCCGGTGGTGGTGGATGTGAGCGACCGAATCGGTCAGAAAATGTATATCCGGCTGATCGACCGGGAAAACGGAGCAACGGGGATTTCGTACGTCCGGGAAAACATCTGGTCGCACATCGCTTTTGACGATTTCCGGTTTTACCCGACGCGGCCCTTTTTCATCGATGAGCTGAAACCAGATGATATCGTGATTTTGCCGCCGCGCGATGAGGTGAAATACGCAGGATTATCGGGAAGTGAAGCCGTGGAGGCTATGGAAATCGGGGAAGGATTTACGATACAACTCGCAGCAGAAGAACCAAGAATCATCCGTCCAATCGCGTTCACCCTGGATTCCCGGGGACGGCTTTGGGTGGTGGAGGCCCACACCTATCCGGTCAAAGCGCCGGAAGGCCAGGGGCGTGATAGAATCCTTATTTTTGAAGACACAGACGGTGATGGGACTCTGGATGAACGTACCATTTTCTATGAAGGCCTGAATCTGGTCAGCGGGATCGAGCTGGGTCTGGGCGGAGTATGGATTGGAGCGGCACCCGAACTGCTGTTTATCCCCATCGATGAGAGCGGATCGGCACCGGCGGGAGAGCCGGAGGTGTTGCTGGACGGCTGGGGATTACACGATACCCATGAAACGCTCAACAGCCTGGCCTGGGGACCCGATGGCTGGCTTTATGGCACGCAGGGGGTTTTCACCCATTCCCTGGTGGGGAAACCGGGTACGCCCGAAGAAGACCGGACGCCATTCAATGCCGGCGTATGGCGGTACCATCCCACAAAAAAGATATTCGAGGTATTCGCCTGGGGTACGAGCAATCCCTGGGGCATCGATTTCAATCAGTACGGTCATGCCTTTATCACGGCCTGCGTCATCCCGCATTTGTATCATATGGTACAGGGGGGGCGGTATCAGCGGCAGGCCGGAAAGCATTTCAATCCATACGTATTTGACGATATCAAAACCATAGCGGACCACGTCCATTGGGTCGGGGACAACGGACCGCATGCGGGCAATTTCCGTTCGGCATCAGCCGGGGGTGGCCACGCACATGCCGGCGCTCGTATCTTCCAGGGGGCCGAACACTGGCCGGCGGAGATGCGGAATACCATCCTGATGAACAACATCCACGGTTACCGGGCCAACGCAGATATTCTGAAACGGGACGGATCGGGATACACGGCATCGCACGGACCTGATTTTATCCTGACCAACGATTCGTGGTCGCAGTGGCTCGATTTTGAGGTGGGGCCTGGCGGATCGATGTACGCCATCGACTGGTACGATAAAAATCAATGCCACAGCCCCAATCCCGACGTTCATGACAAAACGCTGGGTCGGATATTTAAAATAAGTTATGAAGGGGATGAATTTGTACAAATAGATCTGCGGGAGAAAAGCGATCAGGAGCTGGTGCAATACCAGTTGCATCCCAATGAGTGGTACGTACGGCATTCACGAACCATCCTGCAGGAGCGGGGCGGTAATCCGGAAATTCATGCGGCGCTCCGTGATATCCTGGACAACAACCCCGATGTGACGCGGAAATTGAGGGCATTATGGACGTTGTGGGTAACGAATGGGTTGACGGATGAAGATTTACTTGTGCTCATGGGTCATGAGGATGAATACATCCGGAGCTGGGCGATTCAGTTGATCGCGGAAGACCGCGAAATGCCCGCAGCAGCAATGGAAAAACTGGCGCTGATGGCCCGTGAAGATGGGAGTAAGTTGGTCCGGCTGTATATCGCTTCGGCGCTGCAGCGTATGGAGGCAGACGCCCGGTGGGACATTGTGGCGGGATTGTGCAGTCATTACAGCGATGTCAACGACCACAATCTGCCGTTGATGAACTGGTACGCGTTTGAACCGTTGGTGGATCTGGATATGGAGCGGGCGATGGAGTTGGCGATGGCTGCGGAACAGCCTTTGATCCTGCAATACACCATCCGGAAGCTGGGGCGATTGGATTCCGACGTGGCGCGTGGCGTGTTGCAGGACGCACAGACCAGGATCGAGGATAAATTCACGGCCGAGAAAAACCACGAGATCAGAGAGGAATTGGGCTTGTTGCTGGGCCACCACGGATGACATGGCGGCTTCGTTTCCAAATTAACCATATATGGTGCGCATGGGTAATGGTTTGGGGCCCGCGGCCGTTTGGTTGGGCTACGACCGTTTGGCGGCTTCGCCGGTTTGAGGCAGTTCGCTGCGCTCACTGCGTTTGGGGCCTGCGGCCGTTTGAGGGAGTAGTGGGACGTGCAGGGGTTAGCGTGGGATCGGTCCATACGGATTCACGTCGGTCATAAATCGATGCGTTGGCATGGCGGGAAGTAGGAGTTGCCGTGCCCAATATTTCAATTAAAAAAGCAATCTGCATGTACCGGGCCCGGATATCCCTCACATCCACACACACATTCCCTTTCAGCCCCGTACGGCCTCCCGAACCAACAGATCCATTATCGCTCTATCTAATCACAACTTCTCCTGTAAAATGGGCCCAGGTCACCGTTCCACCGGTTTTCTTTACGATCAGTTTACCGCCCCGCCGTACGGAATTGTGGTGCCGGGGTCCCACTTCCACCACGGTACCACAGGACGCTTTGTAGATATATTTCCGGCTGCGGCGCGCTTTGTTCAGGGGAATGTCATGGGTACGTTGGGGCGTACCACCGAG
>CBFGVZ010000260.1:0-4288 GCA_965652315.1 uncultured Saprospiraceae bacterium
GATCACCATCGAACCACCCCCTACCTGCTCCAATACCTGCACCATCTCCGCCACCGTCTCGAATATTCAATGCCAGGACAATAGCAGTCCCACCGATCCCACAGACGACACTTACACGTTTGAACTGACCGTCACGGGCACCAATACTTCCGATGGTTGGGTGTCTGAGGATGGAGGCCTGGCCGGAGCATACGGAATTACCACTAGTTTCGGCCCCTACCCCAAGGGGGAAAAAGTGCTGACCTTAATCGATGAGAGGGTCCCCGGGTGCCAGACAAGCCTCTCCATTGAACCGCCCCTTTGCTCTGAAAACTGTCAGCTGGCCGTCCATTTAGTGGATTCCTGTTCGATAGATGAGACTGGAAGGCAACACAATTATTATTATCTTCTTGGCGAAAAAGCGGAAAGCAACACCCTTTTGCGTATTCACCATAAAGGTAAATTACTTGACGTCATTCCCGGAAATGGAGATATTCCCATCGGCCCTTTCCCGATAAGGGATACCGCTACGATGTTGTTGATAACAGATGAATTGCATCCGGAATGCCGGACGCAGTTACCGTTGACCATGCCCCTATCTTGCACTGAAACCAGAGATACCACTTGTATTTTAAAAATCACAAAGATGCATATCTCTGAATGTCAGGAACCTTTCGGAATTAAAGATGAAGGTATAACGATCGACCTGGCAGCATACTCCTCCGCATATCCCATAGACCTTTCGATCAACAATCGCCCAATACATCAATTATCCGATGACCGGATGTATTCCTTTACTTTACCCCTGGTTCAAAATGATTCGGACACCAACATACTGACGATCAGCAATCCTGAAGGTTGTCGGTTGGAATACCCGCTCCACCATCCCTGTTCCTCACCCACCCTGGATTTTCCAAATGCCTTCACGCCCAATGGGGATGGACACAATGACATCTGGATGATTCAATTACCTGAAGGTAGCGAAGTGATCAACTGCGTTATTTACAACAAATGGGGAGAAAAGATGCTTTCTATTTCAAATGCAAGTTCCCCGGATGGCAGAATCCGCTGGAATGGCCTGACTGACCTACAGGAAGCACCGCCCGGCCTTTACAAATACCGTATTTCCTGGATGCAGGGAACGTCCTCTTCATCAGAATCCGGAGATATACTGCTTTTAAAATAGACAAAAAAAAAACGGATCACCAAAATTTCCGGTGATCCGTATGACATAAAGTATCTACTAATTCCTGAATTATGGAGCCATCAGGCTAAAATACTGATCCAGCTTGGGCAGTACAATGATTTCTGTACGACGGTTCAACGAACGACCTTCAGCCGTATCATTGGTTGCTTTTTCGATGTACTCCGAACGACCGCCAGCGGTCATACGTTCAGGTTTCACACCGTGTTGATCCTGAAGTGCCCGGACTATGGAGGTAGCTCGCAACACACTCAGATCCCAGTTGTCCTTGATACATTCCGTCGAAATTGGAACTGAATCCGTATGTCCTTCTACGAGAATTTCAAACTCGGAATGATCGTTCACGATTTTGGCGATTTTGCCCAGTACAGAATTCGCTTCTGAAGTAATCGCCGTGCTTCCGCTGCGGAACAATAACTTATCGGACAATGAAATGTACACTACACCTTTTTTCACTTCCACGTTCACGTCAGAATCATTGACATCAGACAATGATCTTTTCAATTTTTGAACCAAAACCAGGTTCAGAGAATCTTTCCGGCGCATAGTAGTATTCAGGTCCTGGATATATCTCCCCTGGCGGTCAAGGGCATCCAGTGACTGTTTGATACTCTCAGCTCCAGTTCTGCTCAGTACAGACAATTCTTCCAACCTACCCAGTAGATTGGTGTTCGTTCTTTTCAAGTAATCAATTTCATCCTGCAATTCTTTCACACGATCCTGGCTGCTGGTCGCTGCCGTTCTGGATTGGGTCAATTGGGAGTTCAGTTCTACCAACCGGCGATCCACGTCTTCTTTTTGGGCGAGTAATGCAGCAATTTCTTTCTCGCAATCCATTTTCTCCTGTTCCAGTTGATCCTGAAGAGCGGTATATTTTTTCTTACTTACGCAAGAAGTCATCGACATCGCAACTGCCAGGACCAGACATAATAGTAAATTGGTTTTCACGGTAAATTTTTTTTAATATCAATAAATTAGTTAGGTTATACTCGACGCTAAATTATTACTTTTATGAGATATAGTGTGAAAATTCCGGATGATTTTTCAGAACGGTTTCCCAAAGCACCAAATTTGAGCCAAAATACCCTTTTGAGCATAAAAATTTTGTAAAAGCCCCAAGATAAGCACTATTTTTCCCAAACTGGCAAAATTCCAAGCCAGGAATTTCTATTCCTCCTCATTGGAAATGTACAGGTCCTTTAATTGCTTCCTAACCCGCGGAGAAAATTTTTTATCTTCTACCTTTTCATTGAGAAATTGATTGAGCTGTTCCTGGCTCATCGTTGTTTTGACCTGACCAAATTCATCAATTCGGATATTAAAACCCCGAAGATCATCGTGGATCCGGGGTTTATTTTTGTTTTTCTTCTTATTTTTTTGCGTCATTCCTTTGAATTTATAAGGGTGGGAAAAATTTCCATTGCCCGGTCGAGCCTTTTTGACACGGTTTCCGCTCCTAATACTTCCATCATAGCGAACAAATCAGGCCCTCGAAGAATTCCCGCTATTGCCAACCGCAACGTGGGCAATACTACACCAAATTTGGTATTTTTCTCTGCTACAAACATTTCCACCGCAGATTTTAATCCTTCTCTTTCAAATGGTCGAACCGATTTCAACCGATCGAAAATCTCGGTATAGAGGGGAACGTCTGACGGCTTAAATTTCTTTGAAACCTGCACCACATCATAATCGGGCCACTCCGAAAAAAAACAGGCAGCCTGTTCGCTAAATTCCGGAATGAGATGAATTCGTTCCAGATACAATGGAATCACCTGAGCCAGATAATCCCGTTCTGCCAATTGAAAAATATTCGGAAAATATTGCTCTATATAATCCAGTAACTCGCTGACATCAGAATGGATCAGGTACTGCTGATTGAACCATTTCGCCTTTTCAATATCAAATCGAGCCCCACTCTTGATAATTTGTGACAACATAAACGCCTGAGTGAGATCAATTTTACTGAATATCTCGCGGTCGTTGCCGGGAGACCAGCCAAGAAGGGCCAGAAAATTGACCGTGGCATCAGGTAAAAATCCTTCTTCCCGAAACCCTTGAAATGTCGTACCCGTCTCAGGATCAGTCCACTGCAGCGGAAATACCGGTATATTCTGTTTTGCCCCGTCTCTTTTGCTAAGTTTTCCTCCACCGCCTGGTTTGAGTATGAGTGGCAGATGTACGAATTCAGGGATATGGTCTTCCCAACCCAGCATCTGATACAGCAACACATGATGGGGCGTACTTGAAATCCATTCTTCCCCGCGTATCACATGACTGATTTTCATGTGGTAATCGTCCACTATATTGGCCAGGTGATAAGTAGGCCAACCATCGGCTTTTAGGATCACTTTATCATCCAGCTCATTGGTATCGAAAGTCACCCGATCCCGCACCGCATCAAAAAAAGTCACCTCTTCATCCTCAGGTACCAGCATCCGGATTACATATGGCATGCCGTTTTCCACACGCTGCCGGACTTCCTCAGAAGAAAGATGCAGACTGTTGTTGAGCCTATGCCGAACGGACGCATCGTACTTGAAAGTTAATTTCCGGGCTTCGTATGATTTACGCAAATCATCGAGCTCCTCTTCCGTATCAAATGCCATATAGGCATACCCTTCATCCAGAAGCAACTGCGCAAATTGACCGTAAAGTGCTCTGCGTTCTGACTGGCGGTAGGGCCCAAACGGACCGCCCTGTTCCGGGCCTTCATCAGGTTGCAAACCGAGCCAATTCAGACTCTCGAGAATATAAGCTTCAGCTCCCTCCATTTTACGCGTCTGGTCTGTGTCCTCGATGCGTAGGATGAAATCTCCGTCATGCTTACGGGCAAATAAATAATTATAAAGTGCAGTCCTAACGCCTCCGATGTGTAAAGCCCCGGTAGGACTTGGGGCAAACCGAACCCGCACCCTTTTATCCGTGGCCATATATCTTACTTTTAATACTGTTAAATATTATCATTTTGTTTAATATGATACTACCAATCGTTACCTTTATGAGGTGAACATATTTGGTGCAAATTTATAAAATTATTCTCCCATCCATTAACACGATTAACATGTATTTGATCAAGACTCCCGGATTCGTCAAGGATTTTCT
>CBFGVZ010000261.1:0-4287 GCA_965652315.1 uncultured Saprospiraceae bacterium
TCTTTGAAGTCTTTCATCTCATCTTTGAAGTCTTTCATCTCATCTTTGAAGTCCTTCATCTCATGTGAAAGGGATGCCAACGCTTCTCCAGTGCTTACTATATAATTTTCCAAAACCTTTTCAAGGTGGGATACTCTGTTGTCCAATCCTACTGACATATCAGATCAGTCTTTGCTTTACAGTGACCTCAACTAATCGAGCCGTGTTTTAGTTCCTTTTCATCCTGAACATAGTGAAAAAAGTGGTACTTTGGATCATTCTGCCAGAAACGGTATTTATGAGTGGATAATTTTCCCCAACTTAGTGTGCCATAAAATAATCAGTATAAATGAGATCATTCTTATATCTGCTTTGCAGTCTCACAATGTTCTACTTCAATCCGGTACTTGTAATCAGTCAATCCTGGCAACAAATCATTACCGTAGAAGATTTATATACTGCCTATCCGCAGCAGGTACACAAAATATTTCACTCCATCGATTTGGATCAGAAAGGTTTGGAAAAAGTGAAAGCCTTGTATACGGAGGATAAAATTCAGGAGGCCTGTACAACACTGCTGGATTATTACCGTACAGGTGAATCCGGTGCCCATTTGCGCAGGACTTTGCCGGCCACATCTACAGCAGTACTCTCTTCGATCGATACCATTCTCAGGAATGTGTTTGTGATCCAGAATGTCCGTGGACAGGTTCCCTGGAAGGAAGATGGTCACCGTGACTGGCATTATAAAGGACCCAATAATGACCGGGAATGGGCCTGGCTTTCTAACCGCCACAGTCAGTTGAATAAGGTCCTGGAAGCCTATTTTCAAACTGGCAACCCTAAATATGTGGATTATATTGATTCTTTCCTTCGGGATTTTATCATAGCCAGTTGGCCATATCCGGCGGTAAAAAGCAGCACTTCTGTTTGGCGTGGTCTGGAAGTAGCTGCGCGGGTCAAAATTTGGACGAAAATATTTTACAATCTTCAGGAAAGCCCTCGATTTTCACCAGCTACCCGCCTGCTGATCCTCAGTAGTTTGCCCGACCATGCCCACTACAACCGGAATTTCCACGGACAAAATAATTGGTTGACCATGGAAATCTCGGCACTCTCGACTATTGCTGCTGATTTTCCTGAATATAGATCGTCAAAAGAGTGGTTGGATTATTCTGCTTCCACTATGATCCAAAGTATGGAAGGCCAGGTGTATCCGGATGGTACGCAGACAGAATTATCCGCTCATTATCATACCGTGGCCATGAGAAATTTTGAATTGTTTCAGGAGATCTGTGACCGGGCTCAGTACGATCTTCCGGAATTTTTCAGGCAGACCATCGAAAAAATGTATGGCTATACTGCCCATACTGTGAGACCTGACGGCCATGGAATTTTGAACAATGACGGCGATCGTTTTGACTGTGAACCACTGATTCGAAGGGGTGCAAGCCATTACGGACATCCGGAATGGAATTATATCATATCCAATGGAGCGGAGGGAAAACGACCTTCAGGTGAGCCGTCGTATTTTTATCCATGGGCCGGTCAGTTGATTTCCCGCAGCGGATACGATGCAGATGCCCATTGGTCGTTTTTTGATGTCGGACCCTGGGGAAGTGGTCATCAGCACAATGATAAATTACATCTGTCCATTGCGGCATATGGCAGGGATTTGCTGGTGGATGCGGGTCGTTTTGCATACACGGGCGCGGTGGCTGAAAAATTTCGTTCCTATGCTAAAGGAAGCAGTGGACACAATGTCATTTTGATCGATGGAAAAGGTCAGGCGCCAGGTCCTCGTATCACGGATAAACCCATTCTCAAAGATCAATGGGAAATAACGGAAGAATTTGACTGGGCATGCTCCTCAATGGTTGATTTTATCGATGTGGCAGGGGAAATTGAGCATAGACGGGGCTTGTATTACGATCGGGGTAATTATTGGGTTGTGGTAGATAAAATTTCAACAGATCGTCCACGTAACATTGAAGTATTGTGGCATTGGCATCCGGATTGTACGGTAGCATTGGAAGGAAACCGTAGTTTCAGCCAGAATCCACGGGGAAATTTACAGATTGTTCCGGCGGGCGGACCAGACTGGAAGTTAAAAATAATCGAAGGGCAGGAAGAACCCGAAATTCAGGGATGGTACAGCGAGGAGTATAATAAATTCAGCCCCAATAAAGCAGTGATTTATTCCGGATCTCTTCCCGAATCCACTGTATTCGTCTGGCTTATGCACCCCACTGAAGGGGCTAAAATAAAAGCCGATATAGAACTAATTTCAGTAGCCGAGCATGAAGTGACCGTGCGCATTCATATCGGAGATCAGGATGAAAAACTGATAAAAATTCCAATTTGATAATAATGGTAAATTTATACTATGATGCTTAATGATACCTCCCACATTCACACGCAAACCAGGTTTTGGCTGGTACTATTTTTGCTCCTGCCCAACTTGTGTGTGTTTTCCCAAAATACAGGTAATGAGGCTGGGGAATTACGTCCCAATATTGTCTGGATTACGTCGGAAGACAATTCAAAGCATTATTTGAAGCTTTTTGACGAACATGGTGTGGAGACACCGAATATTGCCGCACTGGCCCGGAGAGGGCTGAGATACACGCGCGCCTTTTCGCATTCACCCGTCTGCAGTGTTTCGCGTTCCACCATCATTACAGGCTGCTATGGTCCACGGATCGGCTCACAGTTTCACCGAAAAATAAAAATGGTACCCCTGCCCGATGGCGTGAAAATGTTTCCGGAATATCTGCGTGAAGCCGGGTATTATACTACCAACAACAATAAGGAAGACTACAACCTGGTAAAATCACCCGAGGTATGGGACGAATCCTCCAAAAAGGCCACCTGGAAAAACCGGGAACCCGGGCAACCTTTTTTTCATATGGTTAATATCGGACTGACCCATGAAAGTAGTCTGCATTTTACCAGGAAAGAAATGGATGCGTATGTGCCCCGGACTCCGGAACAAGGGGTATTTGTCCAGCCCAATCATCCGGATACGGAGCTTTTTCGTTATACTAATGCTTATTATCGTGACCGGATCCGGCAGATGGATGACCGGGTTGGGGAGATTGTATCTGAGTTGGAAGCAGCCGGTGTGATGGACAACACCATCGTTTTTTATTTTGGAGATCACGGTGGCGTATTACCTGGGAGTAAAGGATATCTATATGAAACGGGTCTCCATGTACCACTTGTGGTATCCGTTCCATCCAAATATAGGGATCATCTTCACATAAAAGCAGGTTCCACGGTGTCGGGATTTGTGAATTTCATCGATTTGGCACCAACGATCCTGGACCTGGCGGGAGCGAATATACCTGAGGAACTGGATGGGGAGTCTTTTTTAGGCACTGATGTAGATCAGGAGGAGGTCAATCAAAGGGACATCTCTTTCAGCTATGCGGATCGATTTGACGAAAAATATGATATGGTCCGGGCTGTTCGCCTGGGGAAATACAAATACATCCGTAGTTTCCAGCCCTACAACGTTGATGGCCTGATGAATAACTACCGTTATCTGATGTTGGGGTATCAGGAGTGGGATAGTCTGTATCGGGAGAGTGAACTCGACGCTGTTCAATCTGCCTTTTTCGAGATGCGACCACCGGAACTGCTGTTTGATGTGGAGACTGATCCATACGAAACCAACAACCTGGCAGCGGATCCTGATTTTAGGAGCACCTTGTTAGAATTGCGGGAAAAATTGAATGATTGGATGCTTTCGATGCCCGATCTGTCCTTTATTCCGGAGTATGTGTTGATTAGGGATGCATTTGAAAATCCGGTGAAATACGGGGAATCCCATCAGGATGAGATAGCAGAATATCTGGAAATTGCCAACCTCAGTCTGGTGGATTCCAAATCAGCGGTGAAGTCTCTGAAAAAGGCGTTGCGTTCCGGAGATCCCTGGGCGCGGTATTGGGCACTGACATCCTGTATTACAATGGATGGACCAAATAAGAGTCTGACAAATCGAATTGAGAAAATTGCACAATCAGATGCGGTTCCTCTGAACCGGGTTCAGGCTGCACTATATCTGGCACTTAAAATTGGAGTTGATCCGGGACCTGTGATGGTGGAGTCGCTGTACGACGCTGAATATCCCGCAGAAGCGCTGCAAATCCTCAATTCTATCGTTTTGATGCGGGATTGGTCGGAATTCATAGTGCCGGAACGGTCTGCACCTTTCCGAATCGTTATTGATGCGGATCGTTTATCACCTCATATCCGGGAAGATGCTCAGGTGCAGCGACGCTTGTCGATTTTAGATTGACGATT
>CBFGVZ010000262.1:0-4250 GCA_965652315.1 uncultured Saprospiraceae bacterium
TACTTCAAATTATCATGATATTTTGAACAACAACCTAAAAATATCATGATATATTGAAGTTCAAAGATCCTAACCTATCCCCATAAAAGATCCTACATAACATAACCCAGGGGTATTCACCTTCAGCACCTACCCATCCGGGCCCTTATGGGTGACGTTGTCCACAATGAAAGAAGCCAAGAAATTCTCATGCATCAAACAGCTTTGTCGGTTCTGAATCCTCGTAATTAATCCTCCTGCACAGTCCATTCAATGTCATTGATTCTCATCCCGTACCTCCGAGCCAAGATCAGATATCCCAAACCCATGACCACACCA
Source organism: uncultured Saprospiraceae bacterium (assembly GCA_965652315.1). Classification (GTDB taxonomy): domain Bacteria; phylum Bacteroidota; class Bacteroidia; order Chitinophagales; family Saprospiraceae; genus Membranihabitans. Next base: position 319 of record CBFGVZ010000262.1, read on the forward strand.
ATCACACCAAAAACCGCATCCATGCCATCCTGTGAATTGAGAAAGGGGATCAAAAATTCAACAAACAGATTCGCCAAAATGATCAGAATACCTACAATCAAAATTTGTCTGGTATTTATACCAAACATCAAACCTACATATCCCATGGTGATAAATATCAAAATAGAAATCGAAAAATTGGAGATATGGCTATAGAAATCAGGATCCCAATTCAGAAAGAAATCCCATCTCCAAAATTGAAAGTTACGACCCAAAAAAAGTGTCATTGCGAACAGGATAATAACCAGGTAGCTCAGTGCGGTCCACATTTTTGGAACATACTTCAACGATTTAATTAAATTCTCCATAGTCGTATTATTTCATGCCCCCTACCAGGGTTGGCGGCCTGTAGTTGCGGGAAAATCAAATAAACTGTAAAAGTAATTTTTATTCAGGCTACTCCATAATAACCGGGCTTCTCATCTGCTCCAAACCCGGGCATGTAGGATGGAAGGCGCTACGGACCATGCGCTCCATGTTTGGTGGGACAGGCTTCCACGCTCTCCAGGGCATCTGATGCCGATGGTTTGGGTGATAATACTGCAGAAATGATCCATAGGCTGAAAATGTATCCGGATTATTTTGAGTGATTATTCCTGACTTTCATCCAACCAAATGCAAAACTCATTGCGTAATTTTGTGGTATGACAGATCACTTCGACGGAAAACGGTTTTTCAATCCCACACTGAAAAAGCAATTTAATCCTGGCTTCTCACATATGTGGCGGATGCTCAGGGAAAGGCGTACACCATGGCCCCGGAACGTACAATCACGAAACGATGCTTCGGTCCAAATCACTCCATCTACCGATGATATCTGCCTCACCTTTATAAACCACGCAACCTTCCTGATCCAAATACCCGGGCTCAACATCCTCACCGATCCGGTGTGGTCCAGGCGGGCCAGTCCATTCTCCTGGCTGGGACCTAAAAGGGTACGGGAACCCGGCATCAGACTTGAACAGTTACCCCCTATCGACCTGATCCTGCTCAGTCACAACCATTACGACCACCTAGATGTCCGGACACTGAAAACCCTCAATCAAAAATTTTCCCCTAAGGTCCTCACTGCGTTGGGAGATAAAGCCCTGGTCCAATCCCTCGGTTTTTCCGATGTACAGGAAATGGATTGGTGGGAGGAGGTGAATATTGACCCGGAAACCCGAATCATCTTCACTCCTGCCCAGCATTTTTCGGGGCGGGGTCTGTGGGACCGGTACCGGAGCCTTTGGGGCAGTTATTTTATACAGCAGGGCGACCGCAGTGTGTATTACGGTGCGGATTCAGGCTATGCCAGCCATTTCAAGGACATCCATAGTCGACTGGGAGCACCTGATATTGCTCTGCTCGGTATCGGAGCTTATTCCCCCAACTGGTTTATGAAACCGATCCACATGAATCCTGCCGAAGCCGTGCGGGCACATTTAGATCTGGGTGCACACAAAAGTATCGGGATGCATTTTGGCACCTTTCAATTATCATCCGAGGGAATCGACCATCCTGTACGCGACCTCAAAGAAGCCCTGGAACAGGAAGGCATCACTTCTGATCACTTTATTGTGCTGGAAGAAGGTGAACGGTTTTTGGCCTCTCCACTTTAAACATCATAGTTTCACAATACAACAGGTCGTCCAGCTCACTTCGCTCCGGACCTGGACCACCCACATCCAATCCCAAATCCCAGTCTCTATTTCCGTCCTACCTCATCATTGATCTCGATCCAGTGCCCTTCCGGATCAACGATATAGATCTGCTGGACACCGTCCGGGCGGGTCTGTCGGGTACGAAGGTCTCCGGCGGAATTGTAGTACGGCACGTCTATCCCATCCAGGTGAGCTATAAAATCATCCATAGAGGGTATACTGACGCACAAATGATCATTCCGGGGATGTTCCCGGACCTCATCCGCGTGCCCGATCAAATGAAGTGATAACCCGGGACCCAGACTAAACCAGGAATGCCTGCCTACTTTAAAGGGTTCTTCGATCTGCTCCAACAACAAAACATCTTTGTAAAAGTCGGTCATCGCCTGTAAATCATGGCAATACAACGCCAGATGATTGAAAACCGGTGTGATTTTCTCTTGTGAGGAGGCCGATGTAGAAATCATAATGGCAAGGATTGAAACATACAAAATGCGGTATATCGTCTTTTTCATTGGGCTAAAATAATAAATTTGCAGAAATTCCGACACAATCCGGATCCAGTCCCGAATCTTCAGGATTTTTTCTCCGCCCGTGCTAGTGCAACAATTACAATTAATTGTCATTCTCGCTACACGCCAGACCAATACTGACATACCGATCCGATAGTTGAGTTTTTGAACCATAAAAACTCTTGAAATGGTTCATTAAGGCTCCACAAAGGTAAGCGAGGCTACCCGAAGCGAATCACAACCCTGCAAATTTTCAAATCTGACCCGCACGGTTTGCGTGGATTGAATGGGTAGATAGTCGATGCGAGCAATAGTGTGATCCACCTTTTCACCACTTGCGTACAGATCCAGCCCTACCAAAATCTGTTCTGCTGTAGTCCCCCCATTGTTCTCAAACTGAATTTCAAATACACAATCAGGCTGTGGCTGGGGTTTGATGTCAATTATTATATCAGCCGGGCTGTCATCATCACTAAAAATCTGGAAAATCAAATACCCCAGCAAACCAGCAAGGATGACTATGCCCATGTAAAACACAATGTTCTCCAGTAAGGAAGGCTTTTCTTCTTTTTCCATGGTTTATTCGTTGTTTGAACGCAGTAATAATCTTCCGGCAGAAGCGCCCACCGTACCTGGAATTCCCAGTATTATTATTTTTCCCACAATTATCTGCAGACCATACCCGTCCAAATTCCCATAAAACCATAAAAACATCCAAGCTGTCAGCAAGGACATCATATAAACCGCAATGACATGAGAAGCCATTTTCCGCAAATCAGCATCTCCGTTGACAGTCCCTCTGAAGTCACTGTAAAACAAGGTCACAAGGGCCAGTAAAACCGAAACCACGACCATGATCAACAGTTGGACAGTGGAACATTCCACGGCCATCAACAAAATTTCTTCCGTCGAGGCCACCGGTGCAATAAACAACACAGCGCCACAAACAGAAAGACTCAACATGCGAAAATAAGCTCGTGTAGGCCTGGAGCTGAGCGGATGGGAATCGCCGGACGATGTTGAATTCTGTGATGCTTCAGATCCGAGTTGTTCCGTGCCGACCGAAATTCCGATCGCCACTATCATGGTTTCCACAATCGTTTTCCCGGCGATCTCATAGAATGACATCGAAAATTCGACCCGATCAATCAACAGTAAAAAGCAAAGGGTGACCAGAAAAGCCAGACCTATTTCTTCCACCGACTCCCGGCACACCTCCCAAAAGGTATGGCCATCGTGTATCCCGGAAAAAGTGTTGTAACCCAGCAACAATCCGAAGGTGGCCATCACATTGACCAGAAGTTTCTCCGGTGCCAATATATAACCCGCCTGCCACATTTCCATCGTATAGACAATAGACAGACTAAATAACAGGCCGCCTACCGTCCCTCTTCCATATTCTTTCAATGTGTGTGCATTGCTTCTCATCAGCATTTATGGGCTTTTTACCCACATCCGGGCGGCCTTCATTTGATTCAACGGAAAGGTTTTGATTTTAATACCAGGGACGAGCTTGTCCAGTACTGGGGTGAGCTTATTGACCCATTTTGCATCGACGACAGTGGCTATTTTTTCAAACCGACTCCAATGGTTTATTCCAAACCTGAGATCCTTGAAATAATTCTCAATAGAAGTACCCTGGAAATCGTAAATTTCATTGTAAAAACTAATTTTTTCATGGGCTTCCATCCGGGCATCCATTTCCTCCAGGACACTTTCAAATTCTTCATCGGTAAGT
>CBFGVZ010000263.1:0-4232 GCA_965652315.1 uncultured Saprospiraceae bacterium
CCCAGCCCAGCCCCAGCTCTAAAACAAAAGGTGCTTTAATATTCCCAGGAACACTAACTTCCTTGGGGCATCTATTTGCCAGTAAACCTACCACTTCAATTTATTAATTTGAGCCGAACTGAAGCTTCGTTAAACAGTCCAAAAATACCATGACCTTCTTCGATATTTGAATAAACAGGACGGACAAGCTGGAAAATGTCCTCGCCGTAATAATTAGTTTCATTAATATCGCGGGCAAACCTTGCCAGATCCTCAGAGAAAAATGTAACCACCACGTCAATATAATATGCTTTGATAATACCCCCATCCTCCGTTCTCACGAAATTATTTATTTGTTGGGAGAATTTTTTGGATCGCCATATTTCCTGGTCCGGGTATATTATATTAGGGCCCTGAATTCTGGTCTTAAATTTTCTGTTTTCCAGATCCCTCTTCGTAGAATCGAGGCGGGACACGCTGAATGAAAGTGCCTCGATTACTGATTTGACTTCCCCCAGTGTGGTATGCACCAATGAAGTTCTGGTGGAGGTATCCACATCCAGGCTTACCTCAGAGATTTTTGGAGTTTCGGGGAGTTGGACGGTCGAGGAAGTATGCATTTCACCAGTTGATAAATTGGTGACCCTGAGCTGATAAGATTCCTCAGGATTGAGAAGGATGCTGTCACCCGGTAAACTAAAATATCCTGTAGAGTCTTCCCGTAAATTATATTCGCGGCCCTTTTCACTTGAAATAGCAACCTCAAAGTCAGATAGTTCAGGAATCGAATCTATCCCGGCTATTGGTTCGCTGAAACGAATGATCACTTGTGCGCCGGATAATGGACTTGCGCTTCCGAATATCATCAGCTTTGGTTCGTAGAAAGTCTTTTCCAACGGAACGGTGATGCTTTTTTCGCAGGCTAAAATCATAATCCACATCGGAATGATACATAGCCAGAGGCGGTGTGAATGGAATCTCCTGATTTGAAAAAGAATCGATTTCATGGGCTATAGTTCAAATCCGAAATGAAATGACGGGATGATGGGAAAAAAACCATATATCTTCAGGTCTTCTCCATCCGGAGCAGCAAAAAATGGGTTGACCCGGTCGTATGCATTATAAACACTGATCCCAAACCACTGATTTTTCCCTTTTTTTTGAGTAGTCCATGCTCTGTCCAGGCTGAGATCCAGTCGATGGTAGGCCGGCATTCTGTAATTGTTGATGGCCCCGAAAACCGGAAAATCCCGTGGTGTAAACTCATTTTCTGTAATCTGACTGGTGGGCAGGGTAAAAGGACGACCCGATTTATACGACCATTGACAGGATAATTTATAACCATCGCCAAATTTCCAGATCAATAAGGCATTGATATTGTGTCGGTAATCAAAATCGGAGTCGAAGCATTTTCCCTGATTGAGCGTTGGAAAACTGGATTGGGATTTACCATAAGTATAGGCCAGGGAACCATGAAAATGACCTTGCGTTTTTTGGAGTAAAATCTCAAGTCCATAACTCCTGTTGTGACCACCTGTATGCAGGAACGGTTTGTAATGGAGCACAGAATAATCCTCATCTATGGTCGGGACAAACCTGGACAGGCGACTTTGCTTTTTGTAAAATAATTCAATGGATAGATTATTGATCAGCCGGTCAAATGTTCTGAAGTAACCGACGGACCACTGGTGAGATGATGAAGTAGGGGTCTCCTGGTCTGCGGAAATGTAGAATTCCCGAAAATACCCTTCGCTACTGGTGAAACCCAGCAGATGAGAGTACTGCTGTTGCATATTATAGCTGGCGCTTATTGTACTTTTTTTTGTGAGGTCCCAGGTTGTGAGCACTTTGGGTTCGGGCAGCCAGCTAACAAAATTCCCATATTGATAACGGGCCAGACGAATGCCCGATTTAATTCGCATTCTGGGGTTTATGGAATATTCCACATCGCTGAAAATTGAATTTGAATAAACATGGCTTCTGGTGAGGCGATCAGAAAAGGAAGATATTAAAGTAGAGGTTCCAAGGATTTCCACGGATTCTGAACGATCCAAAAAAATGGAATAATTCAATGCTTCAAAATCCAGGCCATACTGTAGATCGACGGAAGATGCGATCTTTGATACTCCGGATAGAACAAGTTTTTGGGTCTCAATGGTATTTCCCGAATTCCGGTTGTTTGTGATGGTTTCTAATACACCATCCGGGTAAATATCCGGATAAATGTAAATTTGATTACGGGCAGTTCGTTCCTCATCAAAAAAATGGAGATAGTCCGATACACTGGCGTGTGCTTTCAGGGTCGTGTTTCTGAAATACAGGGCATAATTAGCGGCCAGTGCCCGATTTCTGATCCTGTATTCGTCATCCTCCGCATATTGGCTCGCGTCAAAATAGTAAAACCGATCCAGTGCATGGATACCACTGATGGATAAATACTGATTGGACTTGATCCGGAAATCAATTCGTGGGTTGAAATCATGTACTATGATGTTGGGTGCTCCCAGGCGTTGTTCTCTTTTCCTTTTACGTATTAGCGGGCCGGTAATCAAATCGATGAAAGTACGTCTGGCACCCACCGAATAACTGATCTTATTTTTCAGTAAAGGACCAGTGGCATTTGCTTTGGCATAAATAATACCGAGATCGATGGACTGTCGATATTCTTTAAAATCACCTGATCTGGATCGAATATCCATCACCGAGGATAATTTACCACCAAATCGTGAGGGCCAATGACTTTTGTAAAAATCCACGGACTGGATTATATCCGAATGAAACATAGAAATAAATCCGCCAAAGTGATTCACATTGTATAAGGTGGCACCATCATACAGGATGAGGTTTTGATCCTGGCCTCCGCCGCGTACAAAAAGATGTGAATAACCTTCCCGGCCCTCAGATACGCCGGGTAAAAAAGTTATGGTTTTCATGATGTCCGCATCGCCGGTCAGCGAAGGTACTGCAGTAAGAAATTCCATCGGGGCTTCCTGAACACCCAGTGATGCTCTGCGATTGAACGGTTCCTCAGAAAAAATAACCACTGTTTCCAACGCCTGTATTTTGAGCGCAATTTTGTAAAATGTAACGTCATTTTTGACAACGACAATTGAATCCTGAAATCCTACATAAGACAGTCGAATCGAATCCCCAATGTTGGCTGTCATTCTCAAAATGCCAGCTTCATCGGCTGAATTCATTTCTCCTGTTCTTACATTTTGAACATACGCATGATAAAGGGGTTTGCCATTTTCTGCAGATGTCACACGGACCGTGATACTCTGTCCCCAAAGCCCAAAACCACAGGTCCAAAATACTATGAAAAGAAAAAAACTCCGGAACGAATATATTCCGGAGTTCCTATATGGCTGTTGATGATGAGAAATCATCTTTCCGGATTCAACTGATAAATTATGCGTATTGAATAGGAAAACTCTCTGTAATTGATATCAGGTGAAAGCGGTCCGCCAGATCCTGTTAACCTCGGTACGACATCGCTATCTACCATTCCTTCAATATTGAAACGCCGTCCCAGGGGTATGAATAATCCCAGATGTGCACCGGGGATCCATGTCTTATAACTTACAATCTGATTGTTATCCATACCCGTTTTCATCATATAATTCACATGCCCGCCAAACAATAATCCTATTGGTTCAAAAACATTGAATTTTAGTGTAAGTGGCACCTTCATAGACCAGTTTCGGATGGTTCGAGCGTTTCCATAATCCCATGGTATGTCCTCACTCGATATGCCTCCGTTACCGATAGCGTCCCGATCCAATGGAACATCCCTGAATCCACTGTTTCTGAGCAACAGCCCGGCTTGCCAGCTAAGCATACCGCCTTCTCGGAAATTTGCATGAACCAGCAAGCCACCTTCCACGAGATAATCTTCCTGGTAATTATACAACGGGTGTCCGCCAAAATAATCGTTCATGTAACTCATACCACCCCCCAGAGCAGCAGTCCAATTGACCTGTGCGGTAATCGGAATTATTGAAGATCCTACTAAACTAAATAGTATTATAAATTTTCTAATCATCATGCTGTAGTTTAGTCATATAATGATGGACATGTAATTCCCGAGGGTAAACTACAACACAATCGTGTCCACTCTGAACCTGTGCCGCGAGTCTTAGCTCTTCCTACTCCCCATAGAATTTCTGGTACAGAACTATCATAATAAGGAGCTCCAGTATGGTCGCCTAAGAGTTCAGTCTTCTCAATTTTTTTTGCTTCGTCAATATCAC
>CBFGVZ010000264.1:0-4212 GCA_965652315.1 uncultured Saprospiraceae bacterium
TTTCGTGGACCGGACACCGCCTTACGCCCCATTTTCTTTCGCCATTTCAGTATTTTGACACAAAAAAGATGGTACTATCCCCGCGTATTGTTATTTTTGCCCTCTAATTAGTGATTATGCGGATAGATACACTCAAAGGTACAGGAACAGCGCTGGTCACCCCTTTTCACGCCAACGGTTCGATTGATTTTGAATCACTGGAAAGGGTGATCGAATTTAACATAGAAGGCGGAGTGGATTACCTGGTGTCCCTAGGCACCACAGGGGAAGCAGTCACACTTTCCAGAGCGGAATGCCAGTCCATCCTCGATTTCACCCTGGAAAAGGTCAATCACCGAATCCCGGTCGTATTTGGCGTATTCGGCAGCAACAACACAGAAATCGTACTCGAACGACTCACAGGATATCGGCTCGAGGGCGTCACCGCGCTACTGGCCGCCAGTCCGTATTACAATAAGCCCAGTCAGGAAGGAATTTTCAGACATTACCAACGGATTGCAGAACACAGCGACTACCCCATCATTATTTACAACGTTCCAGGGCGCACCGCTTCTAATATTACCGCAGAAACAACGGTCCGGATCGCCCGGGAGATTCCCAACATCATAGGAGTAAAAGAAGCTTCGGGCAACCTCAATCAGGTGAACTCCATTCTCAAATATCGCCCCGATAACTTCCTGGTCCTCTCCGGAGATGATCTTTCTACCCTGGCGATGATGGCCCATGGCGCTGACGGTGTCATTTCCGTCATCTCCAATGCCTATCCGCACGAATGGTCGGATATGGTGCGGGCCTGCCGCAATCAGGACTTTCCCAAAGCCGCCAGACTTTTTGCCCTCGTCCAGGATATACATCCCTGGCTTTATATCGATGGCAATCCCTGTGGCATAAAAGGCGCCTTGAAGCACCTGGGAATTATCGAATCCATGGCAGTCCGGCTACCTTTGGTGCCAATGGAAACCAAGCACTTCAACGGCCTGATCCGTGAAATGGGCAAAATAAAACAAGCAGTGGAAAATTGACCGGCGTTTCCGTATTCTGATCTCGCTGTCTTTTACCCGTATTTGATGAGTGGTCTTTCCGGATGGCAGGTACCCTGAAAAATTTCATTCCTGCGGTTGGCTGGTTTCGGCTTTGTCGCTTCTCCTTTGGATGGGGAACCATTGTGCGCCGTTAAAATAGGAAACCGGCTTAATGCCCTCACGTGTGATCAATACAGTAAACAGAACAAGCCTCTGAAAACTTATGGCATGGAATACACTGGCAATGCCGGGATCCAGTCCGGATATGCGGACCTCATGCCGCTCCCCGTCAGTTATATACCATTTCTCTCCCGAAAAATCGGAGCGTAGCCTGACCAGAGCCGGAAAAGGCACTGCAAATGGGTTGACCCGCAAAAGTTTGAAAAATGAACGTACTGCATTGAAAATGGTCTCCGAAGGAATTTTTGATCGTAATTCCAGCTCTTGAGGCCTGGGCTGGAGCTCCAGCGGACTGATCCGTAAACTGCCGGGAAAGGGATATCTGACCACAGTGCCCCGCATCAACGCCCCTACCTCATAATACCGGTCAAATGGCTGTTGATTAAAAGCAAAGTCGATGATCACAAAAAATCGGTTGGCCTCCAGTCCAAATAAATACACAGACCGTCGCAGCAGTGCTTCCTCCTGCGATAGTTCCATTCCAACTACCACAAACTGGTCTTCAAAGGGTTTTTCACGAGATAAATGTTTACGGGTGATATTCGGGCCGGACTGGTAGATCAGATTGAGTCTGAGTCCGTCCGAAAGCGTTTGAAAGCGGGACCACAACTTCGTCATTAAGGTGATCTCTGCCCAGTCGTCCAGAAATGTGGCAGAATCCAATTCATGGCCTACCCCCAGTGACCTGACCCTGCGCCCCAGTTTTCCCAGATGGTGGTCGACCAGCATCTTTGCGATCCGTTCTTTTTCCTCATGAAATGCACCGGGATTTTCCAGTACTGGTAGCCGATAGGTGGATTCCTGCCATTGTTTCAGCAGGACAATGGCAGACTGCATAGTTTCGAGTCGGGAAGGACCTGCCAGTTCACGCCAGTCCATAACAAAATCAGTATTTCTGGTTTGCAGAAAGCAAACCTAGCGTTACCATGGCTTTCTGCGAGGCGATTTGTTCGGCGCCTTTCTTATTGTATTCGCTCGCTTCCGAAATCCTTTCTCCATCCACCAGCACCCCGACCTCAAAACGATCCCTCTTGTTGGACCGGAATTTACGCAGCAATTCATATTCAAGGGATTTATCGTGTTTCTGACACCATTCCAGGAGACGACTTTTGAAATTTTCATCTTTTTGCTCCAGTACTCCCATATCCAGATGTTCCTGCAGTATCCGTGAAACAATGAAATCCCTTGTGAATCCATAGCCGCGTTCCATATAGATAGCTCCGATAAGTGCTTCAAGCGCGTTACCAAGCATGGATTCGCTCAGGGTCACCTGGTTGTATTGCTTGAGGAAGATATCCAATCTGAGGTCATATCCGATCGAATTGAGTGTCCGCCTGCGCACTATTTTTGCTCGCATCTTGGTCAGGAAGCCTTCGTCTTTGTAGGGATATTTTTTGAACAAATATTCGGCGATGATGGTAGAAAGCAATGCGTCACCCAGAAACTCCAGTCTTTCGTTGGATTTTTCACTTTGAAATTCCAAATTACTCCGGTGAATAAAAGCTTGTTTGAATAGCAGGAGATTCTTGGGAGTAAAGCCCAAAAGGCCTCTGATGTCCCGAATAAAGTATTTGTCTTTTGACCAATAATAATTGTATAACTGCCGGATCACTCCTATGAATAATTTATTAAACCGTCTTCTTGAAAATCAATGAAGTATTGTGTCCGCCAAATCCGAAGGTGTTGCATAATGCATATTGCACATCCGCCTCCAGGGCATGGTTGAATGTCAGTTTCATACGGTCATCGATTTCCGGATCATCCGTAAAATGATTGATAGTAGGAGGTATAAAACCTTCCTGCATAGCAATCAGACAGGCGATGGACTCGATGGCACCGGAAGCGCCAAGCAAATGGCCCGTCATGGATTTGGTAGATGAAACGTGAATATTGTAGGCCTGTTCACCAAACACTTGCTGGATGGCCTTGATCTCCGCCACATCCCCGAGCGGTGTCGAAGTTCCGTGCACGTTGATATAATCCACGTTGTCCACACTTATTCCGGCATCCCTGAGTGCATTTTGCATCACCTTAGCAGCCCCGAGGCCGTCAGGATGGGGAGCGGTAATGTGATAAGCGTCAGCCGTCATGGCTCCACCGAGCACTTCCGCATATATTTTTGCTCCACGCGCTACGGCATGCTCATATTCTTCAAGAATCAGCGCCCCTGCACCTTCACCCAATACGAAACCGTCCCGGTCCTTATCAAAAGGTCGCGATGCAGTAGCGGGATCGTCATTCCGAGATGAAAGCGCTTTCATTCCGGAAAATCCACCAATCCCCGCCCGGGTGACAGCAGCTTCAGAGCCTCCTGAAATCAATACATCGGCCCGACCAATCCGGATACTGTCCAGCGCATTGATCAGCGCATGGGAAGAGGAAGCACAGGCAGAGATGGTCCCATAGTTGATCCCACGCAGTCCAAATTCGATAGAAATCTGCCCGGGTACAATATCTGCGATCATCTTCGGAATCATAAACGGATTGTACCGTGGGGTGTTTTCATAATCCGAATTGATCTCAATCTGTTCTTCCAGTGACCGCAATCCACCGATACCTGAACCCCAGATAACGCCGATCCGGTCCACATCTTCCTTTTCGAATTCCAAACCGCTGTCTTCCACCGCCTGCCGGGCAGACACGAGACCGTACTGACTGAAAAGATCCATTTTCCGGACCTCCTTACGCCCAAAAATTTCTTCCCCATCAAAATTTTTCACCTCACAGGCAAAAGTAGTTTTGAACTTGGATGCATCGAAGTGCGTAATATAATCCGAGCCACTCCTGCCTTGACGAAGACCATCCGTGAATTCCCCGACGGTATTCCCAATGGGGGTGATGGCTCCAATTCCGGTAATGACAACTCGTTTCATACGAAAAATACAATTTTCTTTCTCTGATCTATACCCTGCTTTTCTGTACCATAGTGGGCAGCATTGGGTATGTCCTGACAAAAATAGGATAAATTCCGCAACCTTTGTCCCCTATATCCGATTTTGTTCCGAAAGGA
>CBFGVZ010000265.1:0-4160 GCA_965652315.1 uncultured Saprospiraceae bacterium
GACCAGCGCTCCTGTCAGTGTCGTGGAATGCCGTACAAAAGTTCGTCGGTGCATATCTTCAAAATTATGTTGGTTAAAATTACACAAATCATATTAAAAACGAGTAAGCACACCATCCCGAATCATGTACCACCTATAGCCTGAATAAATGCATTATATTGAATATCAATCTAGTATTGTCCTGTAAATCGAGGAATTTTACGACACATCCCTGACAGTCCACAGGACCTTTGGTCTTCGACTACATTCGGTCATGCCTTGCATCTAGGTGATGCAAATGTCATGGCTTATCCACGCTGAGTTCAATTATCCTACGGGATGATCTGCTGTTCCAAGTGTTCCACTTCCAGTTCATCCTGGTATAAATGCCCTATTTCGTAGAAATATTTAATTTAGATATTTATAACAAATATTGGATTCGATGGATATTATTCATATATTGACCAGCAAAATTAACAAAAAATGCCTTAAATAATCTGACTTTGAGTTAGAAATTAAAATTAAATGCTCCAAATGATTTTTAACCTACCTAATGAAATAAATTATGAAATTACCCTTAAACGACCGGGTACCGTCCGGTTGGGTCGGTGGTTTTGCCGAATCCAACCCCAAATTTGCTAACCCTGATCCTGACCTGAGGTCATTACCCATGCCCGGAAACAAGGACAACCTCAGTTTGCTCACCCGGCAGCAGCAAACTACAAGATGCCAGTAATGAACTCGTGGATTTCGTACGGGAACATTTCAGTGAAGCAATTGATTTGTTGAAAGAGTTGAAGTCACGGGGTCAGTCAACAGTTGACGGCCTTATCGTGCAACCCGGTTTCCGTGCACTTCGATCCAATCCAGCCGGGAACAGGAGTTGGATCGCCCACCGGCCATGAGATCGGTAAATCCGATTTCTTCCACGTTGGAAAGATCGGGGTTCCGGGCTATCCCGATTTCTGTTATCCTGTCCGGATCAAGCTGGTGCCAGGTGATGTCCTGAAGATTGAATTCGGTTACATTCCAGTCTTTGGAAGGGCCGGCGGATAAATCGCTTATGAGCCAACCCCCATCCGCCTGTTTCAATGTAATCCGAAGTTGTCTGAGGCCCACCTGCTTGGTCCGGATTTTGATTTTGGCGAAGCCGGTCAGGTCCACATTGTCCGTTCGGTGACGCAGACTGACCATCCAATTGTCCAGACACAGCCCGGACCAGATATAAAACGGGTCATCTACCGGTTTTTCATGGTTGCTCTTTTTGAGGCTGTCCTGTCCGGGTCCGTATAATTGTACCGTCAGATCCGGATTGGCTACGTGCCGTTGATTGAGGGGGATCTCTGCCGGGATTTCTTTCCAGTCTTCACGGAAGAATAAGCCCGGCCGATAATCTGCCTGGGCGCACAGATCCAGGACGAAGAATATGCCCAAAAACACAGTCCAATACATTGATTTCATGGTCGGTATTTAAATGAAGTGGGGAAATTACAAAAAGACTTCCAATAGGAGCGACTCAAAATATGATTTTGATCGTATGTCCCGCCCAAAGGAGTAAAGGTAGTGATATGGATGGGCAATTCAATACATGGAACTATCAAATGGCTTTACAGGCCCCTTCCGCCTGACTAAATAAAAGAAATTTTACAATACTGACCACAGTGGTGCTTGTAAAAAGGGGATATGGTATCCGGCGGGAAGTCGTGCGCTGTTGACGATTGCGAAGCCAAAAGGCGGGATTCAATCCGTAACTCCCCTGACGGGGATTTCGTTCAGTCATACCCCTTTATTCAGAGACTTACCAATCCCAAATGAACTTTAGGATAGTGCACTATACTATAATCCCCAGGCAATCCCTACAGACAATTGAATATTCCGAATCCTGGGTTCTTCAGGATAATCTATCGCATTGTCGCTGATCTTGTTGAGATCAAAATAGGATCTCAGATCCGTATTGAGCCAGACCCGACTGCCTATCCGATAATTGAATCCCAGTCCGGCTCCCAGGCCAAATGAGAACTTATTCATGTCGTATTTAATATCGGATTCTCCCACTTTTGCTGTCATGAGAAATCCCAGCTGTGGCCCCAGAAAGACTTTGGGACGGAATTTCTGACCCAGTTCACCGAAAAATATATTGTACAGGACTGGTATCCGCAGGTAATTCAAATTGATCCCCGTGCCTACAATTTCATACCCCTCCCTGGAATACAGGGCGTCCACCGTGATACCGGAGTTTTCGTTGATGCTGTAGGTAGAGGTCAGCCCCAGTACGAGACCAGTCAGCAGTTCGGCCTCCTCTGGATCGGAGACGTTCGAAAAGTTGACGCCGACCCGTGGGCCGATTGAAAAATTACTTTGCGTCAGTTGGGCCGAAGCCGGGTTTGTGCAAAGCAGGAATATTGATATGATGCAGAAAAATATTGGGAGGAATATCCGTTTCATGGTATTGGATTTTATTTTTTAAAATGTGAGAGCGGTCGGGTCTAATTCAGCGAACTGCTCAGATCCTTCCCTTCTCGTGCAGCTTCTTTCAGGTCGTCGTTGGCCACAATGACGATTTCCACTCGACGGTTTTGCTGGCGGCCCTGCTCGGTGTCATTATCTGCTACTGGGTCGGTTTCTCCATATCCAAGAATACGGAGACGATCCTCGTCCACCCCCTGATGGGTTAGAAAATTTTCTACTGCGGTGGCCCTGTTTTCCGAAAGCGTTTTGTTGTATCCTGTGGCTCCCACATTATCCGTATGTCCAAGGATATTTAGTTTGGTGTCATCGTATTTTTGCAAGGAAGAAGCCAATTCGGAAAGGTTTTGCCGGGTTTCACTCCGAAGTTCATACGAATCAAAATCAAACAACAAGCCGGAATCAAAAATCACTACGATACCTTCTCCTACCCGTTCGACATGGGCATTTTCGAGATCGTCAGCTATTTCACGGGCTTGTTTGTCCATATAGTGACCGATCAGAGCACCCGCTGCTCCACCGACACCTGCCCCCAGTATGATACCGGCGGCTTTGTTTTTCTTTGTTATTAAGGCAGCGGTAGTACCACCGACTACAGCTCCGATAATCGCCCCTTTTACCTTTCGGGAAGCATTGCACGAAACATTTAGGGATGTACTCGTTAAGGCAAATACCAGGATCAATATTATATTTTTCATAGCGTAAAATTTAAATTTGATCGTCTGGATATAACTCGTTCCCATTTAAAATTATTATTTGTATGGGATTAATTGTTCAACCGATGCCCTTCTAACTCATATTCCTAAGAAATGCATATGATGCAGTATTATTAAGGGGTATGTAGTTGCTATGGTCTGGAATTTCTAAGGCGGGGCATCAAGTTCAAGGGAACATACATACCTCATAAATGCTTTTAATTTTATGTGGGGTCTTGATAACCCTCCCAGGACCTGGCATATTCCGTAACATTGAAAACCGAGCCATCCTCTTTCCCCGAAAGCGGTGTAAGGGTCCCGGATTATTCATGGTATTTGCTTTCCGTAGATGTGAGACATGACTGAATGTAGCCGAAGGCCCAGTTTTTGTGGACGATGGATGAAGGAACCCCTAGGGGTGGGCTGCCAATTCCTCAATTTTGGGACAATAATAGTTTGATAATCAAACTAATGTATCTTTTTCAGACTGTATGTGGTGAATAGTTCGGGTTATTATCCCACTCAGGCAATTTCCCTTGATCTACTGCCAGAACATTCCCACTCCTGCCATGATTAACGTGCCCCCTCTGCATCAGCACTGGACGAAAAAAATCCGTCGCGGCTTCACCTTTTATCTTACAGTACAAAACTAAGCATGAGAAACAATAGCCTGGAAAATAACCTGGGCCAATACAAACAACCAAAGTTCAGATCTCCTAACCTCACGTAAATTACCTTGTCGAGCTTTTGTCAGATGAGATATTTGAACCCACTTCGGGGTTCAATCCATAACTCGACTGACACCCCTGGCTGCGCTTCACTTGCCAGGGGTTATTCATCTTGAACACCTTCGGCGTTCTGAAGCATGCTGGTGGTTACTCCATCTTTACGGCCATTCGCGACAATCTGTTTTACGGATTTATCCGCTGAAATTCAGTATTAATGGGGTAAGGTCAGGATGTTTAAAGTTATAAAGGGGTTTGACTGAACGAAATCCCCGTCAGGGGATTGAATGTATGA
>CBFGVZ010000266.1:0-4108 GCA_965652315.1 uncultured Saprospiraceae bacterium
TCTGCGGTTCAGAAAAATGGTCGGGTCGAGGGATTTTATCTGTTCAGCGGTCGGACCCAGGACGAACAGGGAGCTTATTCACTGCTGGGAGATGGTTATATGTATAATCCGGTTCTCCAAACATGGAATTTACTCGGCCCTGTAGGTCATTCCTCTTATCCGGGTAAAATCATCATGGGAGCCGCTGCAATTCCAAGTGGGTCAAGTCATGTTCTGATTCTGGGGGGTGACAATGGCCGGGAATTACTGGATAGGATTGACCTGATTACCGCAATCGAACAGGCCGCAAATGAATCACAGAGGGATTTATTAAATGCAAAATTGGATAGTACTTTTATTCATCACGACGGATTTTCCCGGGAGATGCTGGCTTATCATACGATCACCAATTCCTGGATGGTACTGGATACTTTCCCTGAGGATCTCCCTGTGACCACCCATGCGATTGTGCATAATGACCAGGTATATCTCACCAGTGGTGAAATCCATCCCGGAGTCAGAACGCCCTGGGTGTGGCAGGGAAGTAAATCAACCCTTCGATCTGGTTTTGGATGGGTCAATTATTCGGTCATTGGAATTTATTTTTTGATCCTGGTTCTCGTCGGTGTCAAGTATAGTAAAAGACAAAAATCAACTGCGGATTACTTCACGGGTGGAGGTCGGATCCCCTGGTGGGCTGCTGGTCTCAGTCTTTTTGGTACGAGTTTGAGTGCAATCACATTTATGGCGATCCCGGCCAAGACCTATATGACCGACTGGGGGTATTTTTTCTTCCAAATGACACCGTTAATTGCTGCTCCTATACTTATAGCCTTATATATCCCTTATTTTCGGGGGCTGAACATTACGAGTGCCTACGAGTATTTGGAAAATCGGTTCAATCTACTCACCCGGCTGTTGGGAAGTCTGTCGTTTATGGTCTTGCAATTGGGCAGGGTGGGTATTGTCTTGTTTTTGCCATCGATCGCTGTGAATCTGGTGACTGGAATTGATATCCACGCCTGTATTATTGCCATGGGTGTGGTCAGTATTATATATACGATGATGGGCGGAATTGAAGCAGTCATCTGGACCGATGTTCTCCAGGTGATAATTCTGATGGGCGGAGCTTTTCTCGCGTTGTTTTGGATGTTTGACCAGGTTAACCTGAGCGTACCTCAAGCATATGACCAACTGGTGGTGGATCATAAATTCCAAATCCTGGATACAGCGTTTGATTTTCGCCGACCCACCATTTGGGTGGTGATACTGGGCGGGATTTTTGCCAATCTGATCACGAGCGGAAGCGATCAAACTATGGTGCAACGCTACCTCACCACGTCAACCAAAGAAGAAGCAAAGCGTAGCGTATGGACCTTTGCTTTGTTGGCGATTCCGGCAACACTGATCTTTTTTACGATCGGATCCACGCTTTATTTGTTTTACCAGGAATATCCACAGCATTTGGATGTCACTTTAGCCAACGATGATGCCATTTTTCCGTGGTATATAGTCACTCAACTGCCAACGGGCATTTCCGGTTTGCTTATTGCGGGGATATTTTCGGCCGCCATGTCCACATTGAGTAGTAGTATGAATTCCGTTTCTACGGCTTTTATTACTGATTTTTATCATCGGTTCTCCTGGGGAAGTGTGACAAGTGAATTGGGAATGGCGCGCATATCGACGTTGATTTTTGGAGTGATCGGTACTGGTTTTGCCTTATTGATGGCTTCGATGAATATCCAGTCCCTTTGGGATCAGTTCCAACTGTACGTAGGGTTGTTTGCCGGTGGCCTGGGTGGATTGTTCCTTTTGGGCATGACGACAAAACGGGCTCATGGACGTGGAGCAGTGCTTGGTTTGATTTTGAGTGGTATTATACAGTATTACTTGACGAATTATACGCACATGCACGTATTGCTGTTTTCAGCGACCGGATTTGTTTCCTGCTACGTGTTGAGCTATATCTTTAGTTTGATCATCCCAATCGGAAAACAGCGTGATTGATATTCAAAATTCTTCAGCGTCCCCCTTAAAGACATCGTTTTGAAACATCCAATTTGCACGGTGGAATTGCTGCCTTCCGATTTGCAATCTTCATTGGCTGTGCGGCCATTTATCATAAATCCAGGGATTGGGATAGCCCTTTCGTTTTCATTTATTGCTGGTAATGGACAGGATTATACTGTAGTCGCGAACAAGCGTTTGTAATGATTTTCGAGATGCTTGCGCATACCGTTGCGGAAAGAATCAGCAGTACCGGTTTCTAGTTCTTTAATCAAATCCTTATGGGACATGTATTCCACATTTTCAGAATGGGCGATGATGTGGTTGTCGTAGGCATATTGAAACGAAGGTAAAAGCAGGCTCTGAAGTCGACTCAGCGTTTTGTTTCCCGTGAGTTCATACAATTTGCCATGAAATTCAATTTCGTGTTCCACGTCAAAAATAGACCCATTGGAATTCGATTCCCCGGCTACGATTTTTTTCAATTCGATCAGATCGGTCCGGGTGGTTCGCATAAAAACCAGGTCACAAATTCCCACTTCCAGAACTAACCGGAGTTCAAAAATCTCCCGGAGTGTTTCCTGATCCAGGATTTGGGGCACGAATGCTTTCTCCATAAGCTGGAGTATATCCGGAGAGGCCACGACGGAACCGCGATTGGTTCGGGAATCGACAATCCCCATGGCTTTTAGTCTGTTGAGAGCTTCCCGGATGACCGTTCTACTCACGCCCAATTCCTCGCCGAGTTCTTTTTCGGTAGGGAAAGGGCTCCCTGCTCTTGTACCGGATTTGGAAAGGAAGTCCAGGAGTTTTTTTTCGGTTTGTTCTACTAAGTTCTTTTTACTCATCCCGCTAAATGTTTGCGCAAAACTAATATTTTATGTCAAATAAGTTGTTTTGTTGAAATTAATATCATTACTTTGATATGTCATACAAATGATATCAATTGTGGTAATGACTTGGGTTTTGTATGTCCAAAATACGTTTTATTCATCAAAATATTTTGAAATATGCAAATTGAAAAATTCAAGGGTCTGATCGCTGCACCGTTTACTCCTCTGGATGCCTTCGGAAACATTGTGCCCGATCGCGTTCCAATTCTGGCGGAGAACCTCAAAATGAATGGGGTTTTGGGTGCATTTATCATTGGTAGCACGGGCGAAGGCGTATCGCTGACCCTGGCTGAGAAGAAAGCGATCATCCAGGCCTGGAGGAAGGAGCAAACCGCTGATTTTAAGGTGATTGTGCTGGTGGCATCCAATAGTCTGCGGGAAGCATGTGAACTGGCAGAATTTGTACAATCGGAAGGGATATTTGGGGTTGCGGTGTTGCCTCCGTTTTATTTCAAATTAAAATCTACGGCGGTATTGGTCGACTTCTTCCGTGAAATAGCTGAATCAGCCCCGCAGCTCCCCATCTATTACTACCACATTCCTGCGCTGACCGGCGTGAATTTCCCTATGATTGAATTTTTGCAACTCGCCCGGGATATACCCAACCTCGCGGGGATCAAATATACCGGACCTGATTTGATGGATTTTAGAAAATGCCTCACGTTTGATGGTGGAAAATATGATGTGTTGTGGGGGATAGACGAAGTTCTTCTTTCTGCGCTGGCTATGGGAGCCTGTGGTGGAGTAGGCAGTACATATAACTATGCAGCCCCGCTGTATCACGAGCTGATCGACGCATTCGTGGCCGGAGATCTTCCCCGGGCCCGGCAATTGCAGTCCAAATCGATTGAAATTGTTGACATTCTGGTTCGTTACGGCGGAATTCCAGCCGGTAAATATTTTATGAAAAGCATCGGCCTGGATTGTGGGACGTTTCGTAAACCCCTGGATTCAACTGTCGATATGGAACAATTTACAACGGATCTTGAGCGGATCCATTTCGGGCAATATGCTTCCAATCGCGTTGCGAAGGTGGGAAATGCGGAATAGAATTGGGAGTACGATGTTCTTCTCATTTTGGCTTTCGCAGGTTCACACGCCGGAAGGACCATGCACCCGATCACTTCAGCTCCCATCCAAATCCAAAAAGCGGCCTGATTTGCCTCTCGAAAGGTCCGGCATCCGAAGCGGAGCGAAGGATGCTCCTCCCGGGACTGCAGAGCCCC
>CBFGVZ010000267.1:0-4047 GCA_965652315.1 uncultured Saprospiraceae bacterium
ACTTCCACAGGTATTGACGGCCATTTTTCCCTGGCTGAAGTCGAAGAAGATGCTATACTGATATTTTCATACATAGGATATCAGACACAGGAAGTGGAGTTGGCAGGGCAGACCTCTCTCATCGTTGAGATGGCATCGGATGCACAGCTTCTGGATGAATTGATCGTAGTAGGATATGGAACGGTCAAAAAAAGTGATCTTACAGGATCAGTGGCAACTATCAGTGGTGAAACCTTCCGGGATCAACCCATGACGCAGGTGAGTGAAATGCTGACCGGAACGATTGCCGGATTTTATTCAACACAGGGGACCAGAGCTTCAGGGGGAAGCTCACTGGAAATCCGGGGTCCCAATTCCCTGACCGCGTCAAGCACACCTATGATCGTGTTGGATGGTGTGATTTACAATGGTAGCCTGGCAGATATTAATCCTTCCGACATCAAGTCCATTGATATTCTGAAAGACGCCAGCTCGGCTGCTGTATATGGGGCCCGGGCCGCATCAGGTGTAGTGATCATCACCACAAAGAACGGATTGGAAGGTAAACCTGTCGTACGATTCAGTGCACAGGTTGGAACTGCCTCCCCAACAAATCGGTTTGAACCATTTCAAGGAGAAGAATACCTAACCTATAGACGAGATGTACTTCGGGTGATCAATCCCGATCTCCCATCGTATTATTTCGACGACCCATCCAATCTCCCATCTGGAGTGACTCTCGATGAGTGGCGCGCTGCAAGTGATAACCCCGCTGCCGATAACGTGGACGAATATCTGGCCAGGCTCAATTTTTTTCAGGTTGAAATTGATAATTACAAAGCCGGAAATGTGGTGGATTGGTTTGATCAGGTCATGCAGACTGGAATACGACAGGATTATGACTTGAGTATTTCAGGTGGAACTTCCGACCTCAAGTATTACTGGTCGATGGGATATCAGAACAACGAGGGTATAATCCGTGGGGATGAATTCGGAACGATCCGGTCTCGGCTCAATCTGGATTATACGATTTCAAACTGGCTCAATGTGGGAATGAACACCCAATTTGCCAATCGGGATGAATCATCAGTTCTGGCCAGTGTAGGAAGTATGTACAACATGAGCCCGTACGGAGATCTTTTTGATGAAAACGGAGATCCCAAATGGTATCCCAATGGCTATGCAGTAGCCAGTCCCATTATCAATTATTACGGACAGGACCGTTTACGAAAGATTAATACCCTTTTTTCCAATTTGTATGCGAATATCGGATTGCCGTTGGAAATCAATTATAAAATATCCTTCCAGCCCCGGTTCCAGTTCTTGAAAGATTATAATTTTTGGTCCGACAAGACCATTACCGGAGGCAGTTCCCGGAGTGGTGGATACGCCACCCGGTTTGAAGGATCGGACTATGGCTGGATATTTGACCATATCCTGAGCTGGCAAAAAGAGGTGGACATCCATATGTTTGATGTTACCTTATTATATAGCTCGGAAAAAAATCAATCCTGGGATTCCTCACTGGAAAATCAATCTTTTGTTCCCAATCAAAACCTCGGTTTCGGAGGGCTGGCATTTGGAACAAACCCGTCGCTGAGTTCCAATGATGTGGAAACGACCGGGGATGCAGCAATGGCAAGGCTCAATTATACTCTGCTGAAACGGTATCTGTTTACGTTGTCAGTCCGTCGGGATGGTTATTCAGCGTTCGGGAATAAATATCCAAGAGCTACTTTCCCTGCGGCAGCTTTTGCCTGGAAAATGTCTGATGAATCATTTTTTCATTCTGATCTCATCAATTCTTTAAAACTTCGTCTGTCCTGGGGCGTGAATGGGAACAGGGACATCAACGCTTATGCCGCACTGGCGCGATTATCCTCCGAATTGTATTATGACGGTACCAACGTGCAGGTTGGTGTGACCAATAATACTCTGGCTAACAAGAACCTCAGATGGGAGAAAACCGCATCGTTCAACATTGGACTGGATATGGGAATGTGGAATGGACGTGTGAACACCAATCTTGATGTGTATAAAATGAATACGACGGATCTGTTATTGAACAGGCTGGTCCCTGAAATATCCGGTTTTTCCAGTATTACCGCTAATCTGGGGGAGTTGCAAAATGTAGGTGTGGATCTGGCCATCAATTCGGTTAACATGGATCGCGAAAACTTCCAGTGGAAATCCAATCTGGTATTCAGCCTCAACCGGAATAAAATTATCGAATTATTTGGAGATGAAGGGACTTATACGCTCGAAGGGCAGGAGATTACAGGCGAAGTTCCGGATTTTACCAATGAATGGTTTCCCGGACATGCCATAGATCACGTATGGGACTACAACATCATCGGAATCTGGCAGGAATCTGAGGCAGATGAAGCGGCGGAATACCGACTTATTCCGGGAGATATTAAATCTGAAGATGTCAACAATGACGGCAGTTATGAAGCGCTGGTGGACAAACAATTTATCGGATATTCCCGACCCCGGGTCAGGCTGGGTCTCCGCAATGAATTTACCATCTTCCGGAATCTGAGGGCATCGGTATTTCTGCGCGGAGATCTGGGGCATATCAAGGAATTTAGCAGAGGACTTCGTCTGGGAGGTGTGGATACTTATGATCGGCGCAATACCTATAAAACGCCCTACTGGACACCTGGTAATCCCATCACGGATTTTCCGAGCCTGACCAATAATGTGGCCGTTTACGGAGGGGGGATTGGCTTCTACAAATCTGCATCGTTTGTCCGGGTTCAGGATCTGACGTTATCGTACAATCTGCCCTCGGAGTGGGCTAATACGCTGAAATCGCAAAGTATTCGATTTTATGGTTCAGTCAGAAACCTTTACAGTTTCAATCAGTGGCCAGGTTGGGATCCGGAATCACTGGATGATCCCTTACCGAGGATCATTTCATTTGGAATTGATGTGACACTGCAATAATCTCATAAATACAATCACAATGAAAAATTACATATCACTTATTTTAATTCTGCTCGGACTTATCTTTACGCTGACATCCTGTAGTGACGACTGGCTGAAACCCAAACCAAAATCTTTCTTCACACCCGACAATGTGTACAATGAAGCCGAAGGGTTTGAGTCCATCCTGATCACCCTTCGCAAAAATCTGAAAAGAGAGCATACCGGAAATTACAATTGGATTTCCGTGGAATTTGCTGTTTCGGATCTGGGTTCGCCCTGGTCACAGCTTGATTTTTACAATCTGACACCTAGTTCTTCCAGGTACTATCCGTATCTGACCATATTTACGGATATGTATGAATTTGTAAAAAATGCGAATATTGTAGTTTCCCGGATCGACAATATCGAATGGGATTCTCAGGAAGAACGAAATCAGGTATTGGCCGAAGCATTGTTTCATCGTTCGTACTGGTATTACAGGTTGGTCCACACGTACGGGGATGTACCTTTTATAGGCGAAGAGATCGAAGAGGTCAAACTCGATTTCCAGACGCATAGTCGCACGGCCATATTGGATAAACTGGAAAGAGATCTGGTATTTGCTGCGGAAAACCTACCGGAAAGTGTCGGACCCGGGGCCATTTCCAAATACGCAGCACTCCACTTACTGACTAAGGTGTACCTCGCCACGATGAAGTATGATAAAGCCATCCAGACCGCTACTGAGGTTATAGACGGACCATTCGAACTGATGCATGAACGATTTGGACAGGACTTGAGTGATCCCAACCGGAATGTCATTTGGGATCTGCATCGCCCTGACAATGTAAACCTCCCCAACAATACGGAAACCATCCTTTCCTTTATTGACCGTTATGAAGCACCACCTGATGCCCGATCAGCCGGATTATATACCATGCGGCTATACAATCCACAGTGGTTCCAATCTCAGGTCAAAGACAGTGAGGGTAAAGCGGGCATGGTCGATGACGGACCCCAGTATGATTCACTGGGGCGCGGTAATGCCAACGTCCGATTAACAGCTCATTATCAGTATGCAATCTGGAATTACAAGGGGCAATCCTGGCGAAACACCACCGATCTCCGACGAGCTGATATCAATTGGGTGGATATCGA
>CBFGVZ010000268.1:0-4000 GCA_965652315.1 uncultured Saprospiraceae bacterium
CTAGCTTCTACCCACTACGCTCCAAACTCTATCGACCCAATTCTAATTGATACGCTGCCACCTCATTTTTCTTAAATGTAGGTACAATGATAAGCTGTTCGTCGGGGATGTAAGAAATGTCAGCAGTATTGGATTTTACAGCTTCGGTATCAACCAGCAGGGTCACCCTATCGCCGTCGATATAATAGATCTTTCCGGCCCATCGGCTGGCGATAAAAGTAGTGTCGTTTAGGATCACAAGACCATCGCCGCCTTTGACTTCGTCGGTTAAGATCTCATATCCGCCATTGTCATCAAATTTGATCAAGCCTTCCCCATTGAGACCGTAGAGCATTCCATTGTGGGTTTCAAGACCGTTGATGCTCGGTACGTTTTCGGCTACCAGTTCAATGGCTCCATCAGTATCCAGAGAATACACCCTGTTGGCCCGCATATCGGAAAAGTAAATAATCGAGCCATCTGTGGCCGCATCATTTAAAAACTGCGCATTCTCGACCGGGTATTTGTTGAGAATATCACCTGTGTTTACATCGATCTCCACCACCTCATCTATGTCGGTAACGTATAGATTGTTACCCAGAATGGCCATGCCTTTCGGAGCATTCAACCCGGTAGCCCAATCTTTGTTTTTTACCGAACCATCAGCATTAAGCACAGCGATGAAGCCATCACCGTCTTTTTCAATTGAATTGTTTCCGCACGAAACAAAAATCTCATCATTGCGGGCGTAATACAAAGTAGATTCTGAATCAGAAAACGTGGAATCTGTCTTCCACAACAAATCTGCGCTGGGTTCTATCGCCATGATTTCTTCGTTTTGGCCCGTCGTCTCATTGGTTTCATCATTGGTTTGCCCGCTGTTGTTGCAGGAGGAGATAAATAGAGAAATGGGGATCAGGAAAAGGATAAATTGTGCAATTCTCATGACAGATAGATTTGTGTGATCAATAATGTAAAATTTAAATATAATAATTTTCCAGGTTAATGAAAACTTTCTTATGCATTAATCTATATATTAAGGTTTGGAAGTCAGATAAACAAAGGGACAGATCATCTCCTCCAAACTGATGCCCCCATGCTGGAAAGTGTTTTTATAATAATTGTTATAGTAGTTGTAGTTATTTGGATACAGAAAGAATTTATCTTCTTTCGCAAAAATAAAAGTAGAGCTCACATTCGGACGAGGTAGATTAGCCTCCTCGGGATTTTTTACCTCCAGGACATCCCTTTCGTTGTACTTCAGATTCCGACCTACTTTATATCTCAGGTTGGTAGTGGTCTCACGGTCCCCGACTACCTTGGAAGGGTCATTGACGCGGATCGTACCGTGATCGGTGGTGACGAACAGCTGAATGTCATGTTCGGCCAATTTTTGCAGGGTGCTCCACAGCGAAGAATGCAGAAACCAGGACCGGGTCAGGGAGCGGTAAGCCCGTTCGTCGCCTGCGAGTTCCTTGAGCATTTCCATTTCAGTGCGGGCGTGTGACATCATGTCGATGAAATTGTACACGATTACTGTGAGGTCGTTATTGAGATAATTGAGCGCTTTGGATTCCATTTCGCTAGCTTGCCAGGCATTGGATATTTTAGTGTATTCCCATTTGATGTCCTTTTGAAAGGTGCGATTGATCTGATGTTCCAGGAACACTTCCTCATAGAGGTTTTTACCACCTTCATCATTGTCGTTTTTCCATTCATTGGGGAAGCGCTTTTCAATGTCAGCGGGCATCATTCCTGCAAAAATGGCATTCCGGCTGTATTGTGTAGCGGTGGGAAGGATGGAATAAAAATAGTCTTCATCTTCAATCCTGAATTCTTCGTTGAAAATGGATTCCAGAACCATCCACTGATCGTAGCGGAGGTTATCGAGTAAAAGAAAAATCGTGGGTCGCGAATCCATCCGAGGAAATAATTTTTCCTTGAGCACATTATGCGACATCACAGGAGCATCTTCTCCTTTCATCCAACTCATATAATTTTTGACTATGAATTTGGAGAATTCAGTATTGGCTTCGCTCTTCTGCATCGAGAGAATGTCCTGCATCTGGTCGCTCTGGGAGTCACTGAGCCGGAGTTCCCAATTGATGATTTTCTGGTAGATGTTGATCCATTCATTGGTATCGAGGTTGCTGTTAATCTCCATCAGGATTTTCCGGAACTCCACCTGGTAATCCTGTACGGTTTTCTCCCGCACCAGGCGCCTGTTGTCGATAATCTTTTTGAGGCTCAGAAGGATCTGGTTGGGGTTGACCGGTTTGAGCAGAAAGTCAGAAATTTCTGAACCGATGGCCTGGTCCATCAGGGTTTCTGCTTCGTTTTTGGTAATCATCACCACCGGTACGTTTTTATCGATCTGACGGATCTGGTCCAGTGTTTCAAGTCCGGTGAGGCCTGGCATCGATTCGTCCAGAAAAATACAGTCAAAGGAAGGATTATCAGATACTTCTTCGATCGCGTCGTGACCGTTGGAGACCGTGATCACTTCGTAGCCTTTTTTTTCAAGAAACATCAATTGGGGTTTGAGTAAATCTATTTCATCATCAGCCCAAAGTAAGCGGATATCGTTTGTCATAAAGTGGTGTTGAAGTTTATAGTTTTAAAATCAGCCGGGTGGCCCATACTGTCCCCAAAAAACGATAATTTTAAATTTATTATTACAATATTGTCGCCTATGAATAAAAAGAAAATCATAAACGACCCCATTTACGGCTTTCTTAGCATCCCCTTTGAGATTTTGTTTGATCTGATGGAACATGAGTGGTTTCAGCGTCTACGACGGATCACGCAGGTTGGATTGACTCAGCTGACCTATCCGGGAGCTACCCACAGTCGTTTTCATCATGCCCTGGGAGCCATGTCTCTGATGTGGCAATCAATCGGTTTGCTGCGGGGCAAAGACATACACATTACTGAGGACGAAGCCCGTGCCACCTGTATTGCCATTCTGCTCCACGACATTGGTCACGGCCCGTTCTCACACGCGCTGGAAGGCCAGTTACTGACCCAGTCCCACGAGGATTTGTCACTTGAGATCATGCACCGACTTAATCATGAATTTGATGGAGATCTCGATCTGGCCATTGAAATATTCACGGGCAGTTATCACCGGAAATTCCTTCATCAATTGGTATCCAGCGAACTAGATGTGGATCGGCTGGATTATCTCGGTAGAGACAGTTTTTATACTGGGGTTGTGGAAGGCCGGATCGGTACCAATCGCATCATTAAAATGATGAACGTTGTCGATGATGAATTAGTTATCGAGGAAAAAGGCCTGTATTCCATTGAGAAGTTTCTCATGGCGAGGAAAATTATGTATTGGCAGGTCTATATGCACAAAACGGTACTGGCCGTAGAGAAAATGCTGATCTCGGCCGTGAACCGGATGAAATCCCTGATCCGGAAACATGGCCTACCCGCTTGTCCGCATCCTTTTCATCGACTCCTTGCAGGTGATGGTTCCCTGTCATTGTTTCTCGCATTGGATGATAGCGATGTGATCCAGGCATTGAAAAATCATGCTGCACTGAACGATCCATTGCTTTTTTATCTAAGTGAAGGAATTCTGAAGAGAAGGTTGTTCCGGAGCCTGCTGAGTACCCAACCTTTTCCCGCGGATAAACCGGATCAGATTTGTACTCAGATTCAGACTGCCCTGGGTATCGATGAAAATACGGCCAGGCAACTGATATTCTCCGGAACGGAAACTACCCAATTATACGACTACAAGCCCCGTCAAATCCGCTTTCTGATGAAAGATGGCTCAATTCGTCATTTTGAAGACATTTCCGATCTCGGAGATACGAGACATTTGACGACAAAATACTATATGGTGTATCCCAAGGTGTGAGCGTAGTTTTAATTATTGATGTGTACCGGATCGTGGATCGGCGTGATGGACGATCGTCCTGGATTGGGTGATTTTAAATTTTGTGTTTTTAATTTTAAATTAGGGAGGTGGGGTAGGACTAATCGCTCTGCCAACAGTGACTAACAGGTT
>CBFGVZ010000269.1:0-3968 GCA_965652315.1 uncultured Saprospiraceae bacterium
AATGGTGCCCGGAACAGGAGTTGAACCTGCACGTCCAATGAAGGACACAAGGCCCTCAACCTTGCGCGTCTACCAATTCCGCCACCCGGGCAGCAGTAAGTTTTGGAGAGGCAAATCTAACAAATTTTCCAATTGGAATGCAGTTGGCATCGTTTTAAAATTTTATTTTCTGTACCCGGAATTTTTAGGTTGCAGTACAATTTATTACACATGTTATAAATTT
Organism: uncultured Saprospiraceae bacterium; assembly: GCA_965652315.1. Taxonomy (GTDB): domain Bacteria; phylum Bacteroidota; class Bacteroidia; order Chitinophagales; family Saprospiraceae; genus Membranihabitans. Next base: position 224 of record CBFGVZ010000269.1, read on the forward strand.
TTAATATATTAGCGGTTGCTATTGCAGTAACCCAAACCCGATACATGGCCACAAAACGCAGCCGGACAAAGAAAAAAAAGAGCTCATGGAGCATAGATAAAAGATGGCGCGCCATCACGGCGTTGTTTATCGCAATGCTGTCCATTTTTTTGTTGATTGCCCTGGCCAGCTACATCTATACATGGAAGGATGACCAGGATAAGGTGATCGAATTTTCGTGGGAATTGCTGTTTGCTAAAGATATTACCGTTCAAAACTGGCTTGGCAGATTCGGAGCGATCATCTCTTTTCTCGCTTTTTACAAAGGAATCGGAATCGCTTCTTTCCTGCTGCCGCTATATGGATTCGGGATCGCTATCATCGTTTTTTTTAAGCGGCATTGGTTGCATTTTGTCCGACTCACTACCTACCTGAGCATCGCCATATTGATTTTTCCGCTGACTTTTGAATTTCTGCTTCATACCTCGCCCTTTGCCTGGGGTGGGGCGCTGGGATATTCGATGTATCTGTATTTATCGGCCTTTATAGGTCAGGCTGGTTTGGCAGTATTGATTTTATCCCTGTTTGCGGGTTTAACATATTGGCACAACGAATACCTTCCCCAGATCAGGAGTACGTTCCGTTTCCGCTGGTCCGTATTGCGAAAGGGCCAGAAAAAATTCGTGGATACTTTTCTGTCCGGGGAAGCATTGCAAAGCAATAGCCAGACTACTCCGGTAGCCGAAACGGGTTTGCAGCCGGCCGGAACACCCCGTCCTGAAAATGAAGGGTGGGAGGAACAGGGCGCTGCTCAAAAATCCCTCGATGAAGCGATCGAACTGGATACATCGGGCATTAGTCGTGAGAAAGAAAAACAACCTTCCGGACACCAGGAATCATCAAAGGGCGCGACAGGTATTCAGCTTGAAATGGACGAAAAAAGTTTTACTCCGGGTTTTCTGGAAGAGGATCATGAACCAGTGGTCCGTGATGCGACCCTGGAGGACGACGATCTGCTGACGGTCGAGCGGGATGATAAAGCGAATCTGTTGGAACCTTACGATCCCACCAAAGAATTGTCCAGGTATCACAACCCCGTTCTCGATTTGCTTGACAATTATATGGTCGACGCCCTGCATATCAATAGGAAAGAATTGGAATCCAACAAGGACCAGATCGTAACGACACTTCAAAATTATAAAATAGAGATTACGAAAATCCGGGCCACCATCGGTCCGACGGTCACCCTATACGAGATCATTCCGGCACCCGGGGTACGGATTTCCAGGATCAAAAACCTGGAGGACGACATCGCGCTTTCCCTGGCTGCCCTCGGTATCCGGATCATAGCGCCCATACCGGGCAAAGGCACGATCGGTATTGAGGTGCCCAATAAGAAAAAACAAATCGTCAGCCTCAAGGAAACTCTGGCATCGGATAAATTCAACGATGCTAAAATGGAATTGCCCATCGGTCTGGGAAAAACCATCAGCAACGAGGTTTTTGTGGCTGATCTGGCCAAGATGCCCCATCTTCTGATCGCGGGAGCTACCGGTCAGGGCAAATCGGTCGGGATTAATGCCATCATCATGTCACTTTTGTATCGGAAGCACCCCAGCCAGGTCAAGCTGATCCTGATCGATCCAAAGAAAGTGGAATTATTTCCCTATTCTAAATTGGAAAAGCATTTTCTGGCTTTTTTACCCGAACAGGATGAACCGATCATTACGGATACCCGAAAAGTAGTCCATACACTTCATAGCCTTTGTATTGAAATGGACGAACGGTACAATCTGCTCAAAAAGGCTCATGCCCGCAATATCAAAGAGTACAACCAGAAATTCATCGATCGCAAACTCAACCCACTTAACGGCCATAAATATTTGCCTTTTATCGTTCTGGTGATCGATGAGTTTGCAGATCTGATCATGACAGCAGGCAAAGAAGTGGAAATGCCAATAGCGCGCCTGGCCCAACTGGCCCGGGCAGTCGGAATCCATCTAATCATCGCTACCCAGCGGCCTTCCGTGAATATCATTACCGGAGTGATTAAAGCGAATTTCCCGGCCCGGATCGCCTTTAAGGTGACCTCTAAAGTGGATTCACGAACTATTTTAGACTCCGGAGGAGCGGATCAATTGATCGGTCGGGGAGATATGCTGCTCTCAGTAGGTAGCGATATAGTCCGACTTCAGTGTGCATTTATAGATACCCCCGAAGTGGAACGCGTGATCGATTACATCTCTGAGCAACCTGGGTTCAGTGAACCGTACTACCTGCCTGAATACAATGACCCCAACGACGATGATGGCGATGCTTTGGGGGATATAAAGGTGTCAGAACTCGATGAATTGTTTACCGATGCGGGACGACTGGTCGTACTCAATAACAGCGGAAGTACTTCGATGCTTCAGCGAAAACTCAAGCTGGGTTACAACCGTGCAGGCCGGATCATGGATCAACTCGAATATTTTGGAGTGGTGGGGCCCAGCGAGGGGAGTAAGGCGCGTGAAGTGTATTTTGAAAGTGAAACGGAATTGATGGAACACCTGGAAGCCGTGATCAAAAATGAGAATTAATCCACACTGGATGGCACCTCCGTGGAGTTTTTACCCTGATCCACAGTAGCGGATATCTCCACGGTGTTCGTTAACTTTAATCCTTAGAACTCATTTGAACCCCTAATCTTACAGATTTTGTATGTATTAGATATTCCGGGGCAGGTTTTAATATGCAATTGGAGTTAAGAAAATATCGTTGACAAGTGCTACGGAATATAGGCCACATCCTTGTTTGATCAATTCTCCATTCACGGTGCCTCGAATTCCGGACAATCCAGCCGAATATCCTGGTTAAACAGGTCTTTTCGAAGTAACTTGCAAAAAGCAGGGGCTCCGTCTCGTTCCGGTTCAAAATGCACACAGGCATAGCAGGTCCGCTGGATCGTCAGAATTCCGCTCTGGTTAAGTTGGTAGATCAGACGGCTCAACGTGTGCCAAAGTGCTTCCAGTTCCTGTGGACTAAAATGTTGGACCTGGTCCCTGAGTGGTAGTGAAAATCGGTCAGTCATATCAACCATTTTCTTTCCCGAATCTGTCAGTGCAATGGAATAACTGCGTCGGTCAGCCGAAGAAGTTATTTTGAAAATCAGACCCTTTTTCTCCAGCACACGGATGGCGTCACTCACGGTCGGCTTGGTGACATTGAATTCCCGGGCGAGATGACTTACCCTGGATAGGTCTGGTCGGTGATAAGCGACAAATATCAGGATTTGAATCTGGATCGGACTGAGCCCTGTTGCAGTGGCCTGCTCCCACAGCAATATCTTGAAGACTTCTGAAATCCGTTCCAGTCCGGCGACAATTTTACTGGCCAGGTGGAGTTCCTGTTCTTGTGGGTTGAATGTACTTTCTTTCATAGGAATACAAAGCCTGCCGGAAATACTTACCGACAGGCTAAGTTACTATTTTCAAATGCATTTGGAAATGCAATTCCAGGACAAAGTTTTGTAATCCTTATCCTTTTACATCTGCCATGGATGCTCCAAAATTAATGTGGAGTGCATTCCCATTGGGCGTGACCAGAGCAGGTACCGATTGTACTCCCGCGTTTTCTGCTTCGGGAATTCTGGTTGGATCTTCCCCGAGGTGGACGATTTCTACGTTTTCAAGGCCTATAAGATTTACAATGTCCTGTTCTGCGCTTACACAAACGGAGCAGCCGGCGTGATAAAAAATGGATTTTTTCATGTGTATGAATTTTTGAT
>CBFGVZ010000270.1:0-3943 GCA_965652315.1 uncultured Saprospiraceae bacterium
TCGTATTGATCCCGGTGATGGGCCAATTTGTTTTTATTTCCTGGGTTTCGCCGGGCAACAAGGTAGGATTGACACGGTCGATCTTCAGATTTTCCACCTCAAATGGCTTTTTATCTGTGCTCATGATCTCAATCGTATCCCTCAGACCCTGAATATTTTCTGTGATAACGCGGACCGGGAGTGAATCAGGATGGTAGTACAATCTGATCTGATTGTTGGTTCGGTCGGCAAAGGTAATACCCCTGGTTTCCAGTCTGAGTGCGGCTGTGTCAGTAATCGCACCACTGAATGTGAGGGTGATAATATTATTGGTCGTAGTGTCCGTTTTATCCAGATAGACCGGCGGCGAACCAAGTGAAAGAGTGAAAGACAGCACACTATCATGGACCGCCCGGGTCGAAATGGGTTCCGGAATAAAACCTAGTGGTTCGGTTTCGGCGTTGTACCGGAAATCCAGGTCATCGTCAACATAAGCTAGCAGTTGGAAAGTGTCCGCCCTCAGATAATTAAAATGGTATTCCCCTTCTTTATTGGTTCGGGAAAAATAGGCAGCTGGTAGTGTGGATATGGCCGAATCCGCGAGATTGTGATACAGCATGACCGATACATTTTCCATTGGTTCACCGGTCAGGGCGTCGGTGATCACCCCACTGAAACCCAGGGAGTCCAGATAATCCCCCGTACTGAATACAAACTGATAGTCCTCTACGGGATTGGACTCGGTAATATCCTGTACAGAAGTCCCCAAATTGATGATGTAGGTCGTATTTTCCTGCAGTACCTCTTCTTCATGAAAATTGATGATTAATGATTTGCCTTTGAGATTGTATTCCGGACGCTCTTCAAGAGGCGGACTAATAAAGATCTGACTAAAAGGATCATCCAGTTTGACCCATTCATCAAAGGTGATCACTATTTCCTGGGGTACAAAATGAATTTGGGGGGACTGAGTGGACTTCAGACTGTCTACTGATGGTGGGGTTTCATCCCGTGGGCCTCCCTGGATGCTGCCGGGCGACGCACACCGAATCAGGAACAAAGTAATCCCGATCGTAGTGACCAGTACCAAAATAGTGTAGAGACTTCGGCGCATCTTACAAACGGTTCATTGGATGAAAATTGTGAATCGTATGACGAAGATATTCATTATTTATATGAGTGTAAATTTCTGTTGTCATTATCGAAGTATGTCCCAGCAATTCCTGTACGGCCCGCAGGTCTGCTCCGCCTTCTACGAGATGCGTGGCAAAACAATGCCGCAGGGTATGTGGTGAAATGTTTTTCTTCAGTCCGGCTTGTTCCGCTGTTTCTTTAACGATGCGATACACCATATGACGGGAGATGGATCGTCCGCGGCGATTGAGGAAAACCAGATGCTTAGCTTCCGATCGGACCGGCAAGTCTTTTCGTTCCTCCAGATACAAACGCAGATACCGAATCGCCCGGGAACTGATGGGAACCAACCGCTCTTTGTGGTTTTTACCCAGGACCCGAATCATTTCCAGGTCTTCATAAATGTGGTCAAGCCGGAGACCAGTCAGTTCACTAACCCGCAATCCACAAGCATACAAGACTTCCAACATCGCCCGATTCCGGTGTGCATGTGGCTGACTCATATCGAGGCACTCCAGCAGCTGCCTGACTTCTTCGACGGTTAGAACCTCCGGAATTTTTTTGCCGATCCGCGGGGATTCGATGTTTTCCATAACATCATTCACAATTACATTTTCGAGTAGTAGGTATTGGAAAAATGCACGCAGTCCACTCAATATCCTGGTCTGACTGCGGGGATCGATATCGCATTTATTCAATTCCCGTAGAAAATCACGCAAATGATGAATATCTACTTCAGACACGACCATCTCACCATATTCTTTTTCTATAAACCGGGCTAACTTTTCCACATCCCGACCGTAGGCATCGATGGAATGTGCCGAAAGCCCTTTCTCAACATTGAGATAGAGCTTAAAGCCTCTGATATAGGTATTCCAGATCATGGTTTACTGTATTATTCTATACCGTCTCACGATGACATTTTTTGGGTCCCGACTCCCATCTGGTCATCGATCCACTGACCATCGTGACAGTATTTTACCAGTTCGGATTGGATAAAGTCCCGTACTGCGACCACCTGATTCTGCGGATATAAAAGATGTATATTGGGTCCGGCATCCAGTGTAAAGCACAGGGGAATTCCGGTATCCATACGAAACGCAACAATCCGGTTTATGATTTCCAGGGTATGTGGATGCATCAGGATGTAGCCGGGCGTGGAAGCCATCATCAGGGCATGAAGCGTCAGTGCTTCTGATTCGACCAGTGAAACAAACCCCTCGAGGTCACCGGCTTTCAATATCGAAAGAAGCCTGTTCGTGTTTCTCCCGGCATTCTCGTACCGGGCCTCAGCGTAGGGGTTTTGGTCCATCAAGTGGTGGCCTGCGCTGCTTGATACTTTTTTGACGCTCTGATCCACCAGCAGAATGGCATCCTGATAATCGTGAAATTCCGGATGGAGGTCGGATCCAATTCCAACTGCATATTCATCGCTGGAATCAGGATATGCACAGGCTCCCCAAAGTGCCGCCATAGGGAAAATGCTCCGGCACGCACTTCCGCTGCCCAATCGACTGAGTCGGGAAATGCGCCTGGAGACCGCAGGAACATCATTTGTAGCCAAAGAAGATTGAGGATGGATCTGATTTTCCATATCCACCAGACAGGCTGCCAGTGCACTCATGGCAGATGCACTCGATGCAATTCCGGAGGAATGGGGAAAGGTGTTTTCAGATCTAATAGTCAATCGGTATTCGGTCAGAAAGGGCATTTCATGGGACAGGCGGTCCAGATATTTTTGGATGCGAATACTGAAAGCCTTTTTCTCCTGTCCGTGAAAGTAAAATTTTAAATTCACTGAGCGCCCCCGGGCTTCATCACTACGCTCCCATTCCAGCTTGGTTTTGGTGACTGCGTTTTGTAAGGTAAAACTGATAGAAGGATTGCACGGGATCTGTTCGTGTTTTTTACCCCAGTATTTGACGAGGGCGATATTGGACGGGCTTGTCCAGTGGCAGGAGCCGATTGATTGGGGGTCTACCGTTCTTTCAGTGGTTTTTTTCATGCGATTGTGTTTGTCAGTCATCGAATTTCATATCAAAATCATCGAGCACCATATCCATGATCGGGTCTTTGCCCACCACATATCCTTCTTTCAGATCGTATTCAAAAAATCCCGACAATGCATTCCAGTAATTGGCGGTCATCCATCCACGGGCATTTAGAATCAGTTCGTACATAGGGATTTCCAGTTCGCGTTCGATCATATGGATCATGATCCGGCCCTGCGTTTTTGTCAGATTTTTGAAGATGCTTTCGTATTTTTTGAAAAGTTGTTCCTGCACGCGCCGGGCATATTTTCTTTTTTTCCAGATACTCAGATCTGCCGTGACGCGTTCGATGGTGCGGTAAGTCTGTATGGCTTCCACGGCGAACGGATAGACATCCTGGGCGTATTTCCGGTAGATGAGGTAGCGTCGGTATTCGGCACTGGAACTGAAAAACCGTGGAGAGGTTACACTGATTTCCTGCAGAGTAGAGAGTAATATGGTGTCCTCCCCATCGATGATGACCTCTACGATCTCCCCGTCAATGATTATATCTTCCAGATGCATGGTATCCTCAGCTGGTTTCGGCAGTGTGTCGGATCGGAGTGTATCCTGTGAATACAGGGCTATGCAGGGTATACAAAACATCATACACCCCATCCGAAAAATCCAGAGAATTATTGCGCTTGATTTCATCATTTGATACAACGTACCATGGAATTTTATTGTTTCATCTTCATGTTGATCAATTCTTTGAGACTTCGAAATGTCAGGAATTCTGGTTTATTAAAAATGTTTTCCTGTATTGAAATTTATCTAAATTATATTTTATCCTATCTCAT
>CBFGVZ010000271.1:0-3914 GCA_965652315.1 uncultured Saprospiraceae bacterium
GTGGGTGAAAAGGGGCAGCAATAAGGAAAGAATAAAATAAGCCAGTATGGTCATCAAGATTGAAATTCTCCAGTTGATCAGCAGGCCACCCAGGAAAATCAAAATCAGAACCAGACTCAGGACCTGATTAATCGTAAAGTCTCTGCCGGGGGCAAATTTGATAAATCGAAAGGGTAAATTCATGAAAAATGTCAGCGCAAGGGATAAAATCAGTACAAAAACCGGATCACTCAATACTTCCAGCGATGGGAATTCTGAATTCTCAAGGTTGACCCAGATGCCAAAAGCAGCGATGGCCGCGGCAGGGCTGGGCAGACCAGAGAATCCACCCGCGTTTTCTTCCCCAAGATTGAATCGTGCCAGCCGGAGTGCTGCACCGGCAACAAGTAAAAAAATTAATCCGTACACTGGGGAGGTGCTGATATCCGTACTCCGTTCCACTATGTCGATCAACAAAAATGTCGGAAACAATCCAAAAGAGATCAGATCAGCAAGGGAGTCCAACTCTTTACCCAATTCACTGGTTTTGGATAACAATCGAGCAGCTGTACCGTCGAGAAAATCAAACAACAACGCCAGCCCAAATGCGATTATCACCACTCCCGAAGTTTCGTAAAAAACCCCGAATAATGCGATACTGCCACAAATTAAATTGAGCAATGTAAATATGTTGGGCAATGAAAACATACATCTTTTCTTTATCGGAATCCAGTCTGTAAATAAGTTAAAATACGACAGTTTACACCGTATATCCCTGCGTTAACAAAAAATTAATCACCTGGGATCCCCCCGTCTTTATAGAGAAATCTGAGATTTCTCAATAGGAGGAAGCTTCTGATCGGGTGTCAGTGCTATTGCCAACCATTCTTTCGTGTCTCCGTAGAATTCCTACTTTCCAGACCCGCCCGCCCGGAAACCAATAGACCCAGCTTTGTACCTTAATGCCGATACCTGACTTTCAGGAAAACAATCGAAGATGAATTGCATAATCCGCAATACTCAATCCAAAATTTATCGGCGAAAGTGAAAGGTTTTCATAAGGTATCAGCCATGCACCCTACTTCTGATGTCCTAATTCCTTTATCGTTATGTATTTAAATTCCACTTGAGAATTGCCACCACCGTGATTTTGGAATGCGATGATGCCACGCCTGGGAATATCAGGATCCTCCTCATAATAATCCACAGTCAGGACCCCGTTGATGTAAAGCTGGTGATGATTATCTTTAACTCTTATGATGTAGGAATTCCAATCGTTTCGCCTTAAAACATAATTGAGTTGTTTCATGTCCCCTACGACCAGTTGTTCCCTCCGGTGTTCATCGTACAATCCACCCCAGAAGCCGTCCCCGATGTCGGCCTGATAGCCGATCATTACCCCATCCCTGATCAATGACCGGTACTGGATGCCACTGTTGATGAATCCTGTCGCCGGATCACCGGTAAGCCTGAACAGGCACCGGAGTTCAAAATTTTCATATTCCCGGGTGGTATGAAGATAGGTATTCGCGGGAATTTTGCGCACCCCGTCACCGCTGAAAATGGTACTATCTTTCACATACCAAAGGTCGGCATATTCAGGAGAGACGGTTTTCCAGCCCTCGAGATTCACGCCATTGAACAAGGTTACAGCACCTTTTTGCCCATGTGCATGTGTAATTCCCAGGCTAAATAGAATTATTACAATACCTGATTTCCACAATGGCCTGAAGTTGATATACATAGATTATTGCATTTGTTCAATTCCAAAAATATCCACTAAAATTATTAATTTATTAGGAAATGGCCGTATTTTTTGCTGAATTAGAAGATATTCGTACTTTCGGTAACGTTCACTAAAAATTCTGCATGGAAAACATTGATTACATTGTACTTGCTTCTTATTTTTTTGTTCTGATAGGAATCGGGGTATGGGCTTATTTCAGGGTAAGTGATTCAGCTGATTTTTACACTGCCGGTGGTAATTTGCCCTGGTGGCTGTCAGGAATATCTCATCATGTTTCCGGTTATAGCGGGGTGGTATTTGTAGCTTACGCCGCCATTGCCTATACGCACGGGTTGACCATTTATATATGGTGGGCAGTGGGTATCGGCCTGGCCATGATCGGAACCACCTATTTCATTGCACCCCGATGGTCTCGGTTACGCGCCAAAACAGGGATCCAATCTCCTACCGAATACCTGGCTACGCGATATAATTTACCCACACAGCAAGTGATGGCCTGGAGCGGGGTGATCGTCAAATTATTTGATATTGGAGCCAAATGGGCGGCAATTGGTATTCTCCTCAATGTTTTTACCGGAATGTCTGTGGGTACCGGGATAGCAGTGTCAGGTGTGGTGACGCTAATTTACATCACGATCGGGGGACTTTGGGCTGATGTAGTCAATGATTTATTTTCTTTTATTATCCAGTTTATTTCCGGAATCCTCATGTTCGTGATCATTCTTTTTCGGTTGGGAGATGGGCCTGCTGGATTTTTTACGATGTGGGACAGACTACCGCCGGAGAATTCTCAGCCCTTCAATGAACCTTATACTTTTGGATTCGCGGTAGGATTTATGATCATCGCCTTTTTTAGCTACAGTGGTGGTACCTGGAACCTGGCGACACGTTTTATTTCGTCATCATCGGGTAGCGTGGCCCGGAAAGCATCCCTGTTATCTACGTTATTGTACCTTATCTGGCCACTGATTCTGTTTTTTCCAATGTTTGCAGCGCCGATATTCTTTCCGGATCTGGAAGATCCCACCCAGTCCTATTCACTTATGGCACTGGAATTTCTGCCGGCCGGTCTTACCGGTCTGCTACTCGCTTCCCTTTTTTCAAACACTTTGTCGATGGTGTCCTCGGATGCCAATACGATATCCGCGGTAATCACGCGTGATATTTTACCTGTTTTTATGCGAAAAATCAAGAGTTTTTCGCGATCCAAAACGCTTGCTGTTGCACGGGTCACGACCTTTCTGTTTATACTCGGTACGATAATTATTGCCTGGAATTCGAGTGCATTCGGTGGAGTGATCGGTTTGATCATTACCTGGTTCTCCGCATTACTCGGACCGATTTCGGTGCCGATGATCCTGGGCTTGTTGCCGGCTTTCAAACACAGCGACAGTACGGCGGCCATTCTGTCCATCTTTGGTGGCCTGTTGACATTCGCGCTGTTCAAACTGGCTTTTTCCGTATCATACGGTTGGGAATTGAGTGGCCCGATACTCACTTCCCTCATACTGTATGTAGGATATGCCCTTATTGTCCGAAAACCGGTCAGGGAAGAGGTGGAAAGGCTGGTCACTTCGCTGAATTTGGACGAAGAGTAAAGAGTGAAAATGGAAGAAAGCAGATTACAACTCGGGGGGTACTCCATATCTGATCTATCGAAACAGTACCGAAAAGATTTGTTTGACCATTTTCTACCCTACCTGGATTCCCATATTTATGATTCGATCCATGGCGGATTTATGTGTCATATCGATTGGAATGGCCAGCACCTCAGCACGCACAAACGCACCTGGTACGATGGCCGGGGTGTGTGGGTTTACAGTTATTTGTACAATCATTTCGGGCATTCCCGGAAGTATCTGGAAAGAGCCGGTCAGACGGTAGAACTGCTCTTGTCCATGGAATCCAGTGATTATCCGTTCTGGCCATGGGGGTATGATCGTCAGGGTAAAGCATTGAATGGACCTGAGGCGGATATCTACGGAAGCCTTTTCGTGGCCGAGGGGCTGGTGGAGTATTCCAAAGCCACCGGGGAAATGGAGTACAGAAGAAAGGCCATAAAAATTTTGAAACAGTGCATTGACATTTATGACCGGGACACCTATTCGTATGTACCACATTATAATTCAGAAAACCTCATACCTGCTCCTCGGGTTCTGGGACATTGGATGATCATTTTGAATCTGTG
>CBFGVZ010000272.1:0-3888 GCA_965652315.1 uncultured Saprospiraceae bacterium
AAAAAAATTAAGCCGAGCGCATAACAGGCGTTTGGCAAACAATTAAAAGCAAAAACGAAATGAAGAATTTAAATCAAATTATCGAGAATCATTACTTCAGAGAAGGCCTGTTTGAAGACATAGTTTCACGGTTATTGGACCAAAACATTAAATTGAATGAAGTCAAAAGGTCAGACATTGCCGGAGTTGATGAATTTCATGTAAGAGGCTCTGTGGTTTCAAAAGAACTTGCCCAGGCTTTGAATCTCAACGATCAAAAGGTACTTGATGTTGGGTGTGGCCTTGGTGGTCCTTGCCGTATGCTCGCTGATGAATTCAATTGTGATGTTACAGGACTCGACCTTTCTCACGAATTTATTAGAACTGCCCGAGAGCTTTCCAAACTAGTAAATCTGTCTCAAAAAACCACCTTCGTAGTTGGTGATGCAGTCAAACTTCCTTTTGAGGATCAAGTATTCGATGTAGTTTGGACACAACATGCCCAAATGAACATTCCAGATAAGAATAAATTCTATTCGGAAATCCATCGAGTATTAAGACCGAACGGATATTTCCTTTATTACGACATATTCATGAATCAAGATCGTGACATCGAGTACCCTATGCCATGGGCTTCTGCCTCTGAACATAGTTTCCTGTTCAAAAGCCATGAAATGGACGCAATATTGAATGAACTTGGTTTTAAAAAGATTAACGCGACAGATCAAACTCAAGCCGGGATTGCCTCTTTTGAAGCCAGCCTGTCTAAATTCAAAGAGTTTGGTCCACCCAAGTTGGGATTGAATGTTCTTATGGGTAAAACTACCAAACCTAAGATTTTAAAAGTTTTAGAGTATTTTAAAAATGAGGTATTATCACTTGAAAGTGGTATTTATAAAAGAGAATGACTGTTGCCAACGAATGGTTTTGCGCATGTGGGGTTTAAGAGGTGAAATGACGTTTCCATCTTCGATCACCGAAAAAACCGCTTGTTTTTCGCTGAAAAGAAGCAAATTCAGACATCCTGTTCTTACCCCATTAATACTGAATTTCAGCGGATAAATCCGTAAAACAGATTTGACAAAAGCACGACAAGGTAATTTACCGGAGGTCAGGAGATCCGTAATTTTATGGATGAGTGTTAGATGATTGTTAATGGATATTAACTCCTCATTCAATTATAAAATTCACTATCTATTCATTTTTTGGTGTTTCTCTGCGTCAACGCCGTTTACTGAATTCTGCTTTTTCCAGATGGTGGTGGGAGGCGGCAATGAGAATATCAGGATAAATCCCTGCTGTAAGTGGTGTGTGACTCGGCAAACTCATTGCATCCGTATAGACCCGCAAGGCCATCGTTCCATCAGATTTACCGATTCGACGTCAGATCTCAATGAACAAATCACTCCATCCCATCAAACAATCCCCCGGACGGCATCGAACCCGGCAATGGTTTGTTCAGGTGACGATAGGCCTTCTCCAGTACAATCCGTCCACGGGCGGTCCGCTGTATAAAGCCTTCCATGATGAGATATGGTTCATAGACTTCTTCGATGGTACCGGCCTCCTCCCCCACGGCGGTACCGATCGATCCGATTCCCACCGGTCCACCCTGAAATTTATCGATGATAGCGGAAAGGATCTTGTTGTCCATTTCATCGAGGCCGTTTTCATCCACCTGAAGTGCATCCAGCGCTATCTGAGCGATTTCCAGATCGATCTTTCCGCTGCCTTTGATCTGGGCAAAATCACGGACCCGCCGCAGCAACGCGTTGGCGATACGGGGTGTACCCCGACTTCTTCGGGCGATCTCCCGGGAACCGGCGTCGTCGATGGCAACCTTCAATAGCCCGGCAGAGCGTTTCACGATGTGTTGCAGCGTATCGTGATCATAATAGTCCAGGTGAAAGTTGATGCCAAACCGGGCACGCATCGGAGAGCTGATCAGGCCCATCCGCGTGGTAGCGCCGACAAGAGTAAATGGATGCAGGGAAATTTGAATATTCTTGGCGCTGGGCCCGCTTTCGATCATGATGTCGATCTTAAAATCCTCCATTGCTGAGTACAAATACTCTTCCACGACGGTATTGAGCCGGTGGATCTCATCGATGAAAAGGACGTCGCCGGGATTGAGGTTGGTCAAAAGTCCGGCCAGGTCACCGGGTTTTTCCAGGACGGGTCCGCTGGTCGATTTCAGTTCGCATCCCATTTCGGTGGCTATGATATACGCTAGCGTTGTCTTCCCCAGACCCGGAGGACCGTGAAGGATTACATGGTCCAGCGAGTCCCCCCGCAGATTTGCAGCCGCGATAAATATCGACAGGTTTTCCACCAGTTTTTCCTGACCAGTGAATTCCTTTAGATTGTCCGGCCGTAAGGCCTTATCGATCTTTTTATCTTCAGCGGAGGCGCTGTTTCCGGTGGCATCTAAATGTGGATTCATAGACGTCAAAGATAATGGAACTTCATGGAAACTTTATTTCCTGTCTGCCTTTATCGGACCCATCAGGAGGCTTTTGTCAAATTTTCAGCCGGATCAATTTCTTCCAATTCCTGTTTTGCGAATTGAGATGCGCTTCAGCTCCAGATCCATGTTCCTTTCCAACTCCAAAATTTGATCCAATACATCGACCTTGTACTCTGAATTAACAATATGCCCTCCGCAGTAAAAATTCCGGAATGTTCAATTTTTTAGAAGATCACCAAATTTTCCCCTATTTTAGGAGTTTCACACAATCAATTTCACCATGATGTACCTGTATTTCACTCTGATCCTCGTTCTTTTAGGCGGTATGGAAGTCCGCAGTCAGAATTATTATGCTATGGATGACTATGCCGACGTACCCAAAATGGACGTCCACATTCACATTACCACGGAGCGACCGGATTTTGTGAATAAGGCACAGGACGAGAATTTCCGTTTGATCAACGTTTGTCTGGAATACGACGACGGGTGGAACGATGTATACAGCCAGTACCGATATGGACTACATCATCACCTTCAATCTCCGGAAACTGTCGAGGTGGTCACAGCCTTTGCGGTTTCGGATTGGGACGATCCTTCGTGGGAGAAAAAAGTGTTGCAGTGGCTGGATAGTTGCTTCGACCAGGGAGCTATAGGAGTGAAAGTTTGGAAAAACATCGGTATGGTGTCCCGGGACAAAAACGGCGACCTGATCCGGATAGACGACCCGCGCTTTGATCCGGTATTCCAGTATATCCGGGAGCGTGGAAAAACCCTCATGGGCCACCTGGGTGAACCTAAGAACTGCTGGTTGCCGCTGGATTCCATGACCACCAACAACGACCGGAATTATTTTTCCCGCCATCCTGAATATCACATGTACCTCCACCCCGAAATGCCTTCCTACGAAGACCAGATCGAAGCCCGGGACCGCATGCTGGGACGCAATCCGGATCTGACCTTCGTCGGAGCTCATCTGGGCAGCCTGGAATGGAGCGTGGATGAGCTGGCTCAACGGCTGGACCGGTTTCCCCATATGTCGGTGGACCTGGCTGCCCGTATGGGCCAGGTTTTTTATCAGACCGCTGAAAACCGCGACAAGGTCCGGGATTTTTTCATCAAATACCAGGACCGTATTCTATATGGTACCGACATGGGCGACCATGGAGATGCTTCTCCGGAGGAGCTGACGCAGGGAATGGAGGACGTATGGAAACGGGACTGGCAGTTTTTTGTAACCGACGACCACATGGAAAGCGATCTGATCAACGAACCTTTTCAGGGATTGAAATTACCGGCAGAAGTGGTGGACAAAATTTATTATGACAATGCGATCAGATGGTTTGGGATCGAAGAATGATACTCAGCTTCGTATTGTAAAAACACCCCTCATTTTACATTAAGAGGCGTCCTTATTATAGATTCGGGGCCAAAACGAGAATAAG
>CBFGVZ010000273.1:0-3837 GCA_965652315.1 uncultured Saprospiraceae bacterium
CAGATTGTCGCGAATGGCCGTAAAGATGGAGTAACCACCAGCATGCTTCAGAACGTCGAAGGTGTTCAAGATGAATGACTGAACAGAATCCCGACGCATGCTGTGTCGGGATCGAATGTCCACACGGACATTCGGTGAAGGAAGCGAAGGGGTGGGCTGCTTTGCAAGAGAAGCGCAGCCAGGGGTTACCGAATGTAATCGAAGACCAAAGTGGGCTAGGCCGTACGCTTATAATTTTTGGAAAAAGAATCGATCTTCATTTTCAACACCCCGAAAATGGCTTCATGGATAATATTGGTCGACATTTTGGATTTGCCTTTTTCCCGGTCTTTAAAAAGGATTGGAATTTCTTTAATCCTAAAACCAGAAGTCCAGGAGGCGAACTTCATCTCAATCTGGAATGAATACCCTACAAATCGGATTTTATCCAGATCCAACCCTGCCAGTACTTTGCGCTGATACCCGACGAATCCGGCAGTCACATCATGAACGGGTAATCCGGTGATCATTCTCACATAAAATGACGCCACTTTACTGAGCCACAATCGTTTGCGAGGCCAGTCCAGCACTCCACCCCCAGGTACGTACCTGCTCCCTACCACCACATCCGTCCGATCATTGCTCAATTCCTCATTCATCCGAACAAGATCTTTCGGATTGTGTGAAAAATCCGCATCCATCTCAAACACCACCTCATATGCATGTTTCAAAGCCCATCGGAATCCATGAATGTATGCTGTTCCCAATCCCAGTTTCCCCCGGCGTTCTTCCAGAAATAATCCGGAAATACTGGACTGCATTTCCCGAACGATGTCCGCGGTACCGTCCGGAGATCCATCATCAACCACCAATATATCAAATGCAACTGGCAAATCCTTCACCGCAGCCACGATGGATCGTATGTTCTCCTTTTCATTGTATGTTGGTATTATGACCAGGTTGGATTTCACGTATTCGATTTTAACGGGTCAAAGATAGAAAATCATTTCAAACGACCTTGATTACCTTACTGAAACCTTATCCGGTAAAAATATTAAAGTGATAAAAGTGCCCAAACCCGGATTATGCCTGGCATTGGTGTAAGATGCGGAAGCCATCTTGAGCTGATGCAACCATGACTGAACGAAACCCCAGTTTTACTGGGATCAAATGTGGTAAATCCTCCTTCGGTGGAAGAAACTGTACGAGGTGAACAATTCGGGTTAAAACTGCTTCTGACCAGCAAATTCCATCGCTTCTCCCTTTCCAAATCCATAACTGAATCCAATAATGACAAACCGCCCCCGCTGTCGCCGGCTGTACAAAAAAAAGTCCGGTTCGAGAGTCTCATTTTCAAAAACCCGGGAGGCAAACAAATCCCGTACGCTCAAATTGATCACCCCCCTACCCTTTAGAATTTTTTTCCTTACACCCAGATCCGTGTAGAACTGGCTGAAAATATAACCCTGCACGGTCTCAAATCCCGATTCATACATATTGGTCAGTTCGATATCTAAATCTCCGGGAAGATCCAGTTTGGTCATGATCTGTGTAGTAAACCGGTCAGAACGAAAATCAAAGGTCCTACCCTCCAATTCACCCTTCCGATTGAATGAATTGAAATTAAAATCTGCATTTAGCGTGAGAAATTGCCAGGGACTGTATTTCCCGTTAAATTCCAGACCAGTCGCATGGTTGGTTCCGACATTGACGGGTTTGGAATAAGTAATATTATCACTGAAAGTACTGACCCGTTCCACTACACCGGTCGTGTAACGATGATATACGCCTAAATTCATGGAGATGACATCAAAAATAAACAAACTGGTCAATTCGTATGAATCGGTAAACTCAGGTCGGAGGTCCGGATTCCCTGTCCGAATGAAAAAATTGTTGCGGATGTTGGAAAATGGGTTGAGATCCCACATTCTGGGGCGGAAAATGCGGCTTGAATAGCCGGCTTGCAATGAAATATGATCCGTAAACTTGTAAGAAGTATGGACGCTCGGGAAAAGATTAGTATAGTTGTGTTCATTTCGTTGGTCCGTGTTCACCAGATACGTGCCCAGATCGGTGTTCTCCAGTCTCAGGCCAATCTTGAGCCCCCACAATGGTCCCTCATAGGCGCCCGTTCCATACAATCCTAGTACTTTCTGATTGTATTCAAAATCATTGGTATATGCCGGGTCTGTGACCCACTGATTGTCCAGGAAATCCCGGACCGTATAATCATTCGCCACATCTGACAGCACATACTGACCACCCGTTTCAAGGGTCCATTTTTCTGAGAAGGGTTTTGTGTAATCGGCTTTGAAAGTATATTCCGCATTCCGAAAAAGACTGTGCGATTGCTGTTCCAGATCAACAGGAAAACCAGTACGCGTGATATCCGCATATTCCGAGTTTTGATCCTTACCAAAAAAACTACCTTGCGCACTGACTATAAACAGATGGTCTTCATCATCCTCAAAATCTTTCTGATACTGCAGATCGTATTGCCATTTGGGATTGGTGGCATCTGTCGATTCATCACGATCCCATGAGGAATTATCACTCAATAATCCACCCGTTTTTTCATAAAACACATCGGAGTATTCCGTTTCGATTTCGTAGGCAAAATGGCCCGTCAATGATAGTACATTTAAGTCGTCGATGTGATAATCCGTCCCGAGGATGAGATTGTAAAAGGTTTCATTTTTATCGTGATGGCCTTTGTGATTGATGGAGGTAAAATCATTCTCATCCCGGTTGACACCTTCCAGATCCTCGGGGAAAGTACGGTGTCCCACCCCGATTTGACTGAAGAGATTGAAGTTATCCGATCTGCGGTTGAGACTAAGACCGACGCTGTGGTTGTTGGGCATGCCGGTATTGATCGTAGCCGATCCATTGAGTCCCTTGCTTTCTTCCTTTTTGATCACGATATTGATAATTCCAGCTGTGCCCTCCGCGTCATATTTGGCAGATGGGTTGGTAATGACTTCGATGCGTTCGAGCATATCAGCCGTGATGGTTCCCAGAGCGTTTCCCTGATCACTGGCCAGAATGGACGGTTTGCCATTGATCAATACCTGCACTCCACTACTGCCTCTCAGGCTGATTTGACCTTCGATATTGACGCTGACAGAAGGCACGTTGTTGAGTACTTCCAGAGCGCTGGCCCCGGTACTACTGATATCCTGCCCCACATTGAATACACGCTTGTCCAGTTTGAATTCGGTGGTAGATTTCTCTGCCCGTACCACCACCTCATCCAGAGTTTGGCTGTTTTGTGAAAGTGTGATCGTCCCAAGGTCTGCGATGCCGTTTTTTACAATAATTTCATCAATTACTACCGGTTCAAAACCCAGGAAAGTGATTTTTATGAGAAAATTGTCCAGGTCTGTTTGCAGTTCAAAACCACCGTTCGCAGTCGTAGTAGTTCCGGTTACCGGGGTCTGGGATTCCGGTTCACTCAGAATGATCGTGGCAAATTCAATGGGCTTGTGGTGTGCACTTTCAACAACAATACCCCTCACCAGGATCGATTGATTCTGCGCAAACAGCGTTGAATGAATTACCAGGAAATAAAACATCAACAGGGCAGGGATTCGATATGTGGAAATTATCACGGTATTGTTTTATCTGACGAGAAACCATCCTCTCAATTCAGTATAAAAATACATTCAATTCACGAATATTTTCAATGTTGGAACATATTGTTTTTAATTTGGGCATTAGCCTGGTTTATACATGGTATTTGCTTTATGTAGATGTGAGACATAACTGAATGTAGCCGAAGACCCAAGGTCCCATGGACATTGGTTGAAGGAAGCCGTAAGGGGTGCGCTGCCAAATCCTTCAATTTTTGGACAATAC
>CBFGVZ010000274.1:0-3836 GCA_965652315.1 uncultured Saprospiraceae bacterium
ACCCTATTAAAGATACATTTTTAATCTCTCCATCCAATAATCCTGCCTGTTGTCCAAGTTTCTCAATGATTATATTTCCATCTACACCCCACGTTAGCTGTATGGCATACACCGTCTTGCCATCCTTGCTTTGGGTAAATCGGAATGATTCGCTTGTAGCAGGATTTTCTGGACCCTCCCCATAGGATTTCCAGGGGCGAGTGCCGTAAATGGACTCCCCGTTTTCGGATAACCATTCCCCGATTGCCAGCAGTCGTTCTCGCATACCCTCTGGAATAGTGCCGTCGGCACGAGGTCCGATATTGAGCAACAGGTTGCCGTTTTTACTTACTACATCGATGAGTAAATGAATGAGCTGTGTTGGGGATTTATAAGCATCTTGTTTTTCTTCTGAAGCCATATACCCATAAGAAGTGCCCATCGTGGCAGGATTTTGCCACACCGATTCGCTGATTTCATTTAGGGTTAAATTATCTTTTTCGCGAACGCCCAGACCCAGAGGCCAGTTTGGATACAAGCCACCTTTATTGTTCAGATAGACCTGCTTGTTCCAACCCTCTGCGGCATTGAAATAATCTGCGATTAGCTGCTTGAAGGCATTGTGGAACTTCCGGGTTTGAGGCGTTTGCTCCACATACTGGAAAATCGGTATGCCATCTATCCACATAAAATCCGGTTTATATTTTTTCTGAAGTTCTTTCCAGCGTGCCATGTAATCATCTATAAATTCATCACTGTATGTGAAAGGTCCATATAGCTGGGCGGCATTGGGATGATGGATAATTTCTTCGGCAATATCCGGGTGGGGGATATTGTGTTCAGAAAATCGCTCCCCTTCAAACATAATGGCAAAATATCCAGGATGGCGCTCTCTGTGATATGACGTCGAATACTTCAATCCCTTTGAACGCACCGCCTTCTCCAAATCCCCTACCAGGTCACGCATTGGACCTACCTTGGTTGCACACCAATCGGTCAAATCAGAATCCCACAGAGCGTAACCGTCATGATGTTCGGCCGTAAGGACCACATACTTTGCACCGGCATCATAGAATAAATCCGACCATTGATCCGGATCCCAATGCTCTGCCTTGAACATTTTGATAATATCTTTGTAGCCCAACTCCGGAGGATGGGATCCGAACCGTTGTTCCAGGTACGGATAATAGTATTCAGCATCCCGGTAAAGCGCTTTTGGAACATGCTCTGCGTATCCCCGTCCGTTTTTTCGATGTCCAATGACACTGTAAGCTCCCCAATGAATAAAAATTCCAAACTTGCCATCTCTAAACCAATCGGGAACAGGCGCCGTTTGCAACGATTCCCAGGTAGGTTCGTAGGTTTTACTGGAATCTTTATAAGCTTCTTTTTTTACATGGCACCCAAGTAGAATTCCGGCCATTATACTACCAAAGACCAAATATTTTTTCACGATAATACCTCTTAATTTGTTTGTAAATATATTATAGTTTATATCAGCTTAATTTTTTTTTATTGGTTGTGTTGATTTATTCAATTTTTGCTCTAATCAAATGAGTGTTGGAACCACGAATTGATTGATCAATAACCGGGGTTCTGTGTCAAGTTGGGGTTTGCGTCAAGAGCAGCAAGGGGCTATTCCCAATCCACTCTATCATCAAAATACCACCGAGTGCATTTCCCCAAAACGTTCAGATTATTTCCACCATTTCCACGTTTTTATGTGTTTCTTCAAATAAACCACAGCGGCTTTTGAACCATAATATCGGACCGCACCTGTGGGCATTCTGATCACGCAGACCGATCGGCCGTTCTGCGAAGCATCAATGTAATCGTAGTAATGATAGCTTTTCGCGATAAACACATTCCGAAAAGATTCCAGATTCTTTCTCCACTTATCAATATCGGCATGTGCATCGCCATCTGCTATCATTGGAAGTTGACCTACCCAACGTTCTTTGTAGGGAAAATGGCGAACCCAGTCGTAATTCCCGAAATGTGCGGCCGGCACAGCAGTATACCCGACGCCTGATATACCTTCATCGTAAACCATATAGGCATTAGTCATAGTATAATCCAGCTCGGGATAGAATAAATTGCCTATATCCGAAACCGGGTCGATCACTTCGCTTTTGAATTGTTTCCATGGCAATCCTTTCTTTCCAGCCTCATGTGCGATTACAAGTCCGGGCCAATGTGCGTTTGAAATGTCAGGCGGGATCATGTAATTGGATACGTGATTCCCATCCATTCCACTAAACCATACGAGCTGGTGGCTGTAATTTTCCGGTGCATCCACAATCTCCAGCGGATAGTTTTGATCCCGGGCATATTCGCGAGCCTGTTGAACTACCTCGGTCACACCATTACTTTCATACAGCGTTTTCTCAGTAGTTTTGACGGCGATCAGATTAATTCCCATATCCGCAATGGCATCCACCATTTCCGCACCTCCCACCGGGCTCTTGTGGTGCGCCTGGAAAATGGAATATACACCTTCAGGGATTGTATCGTGAAATGTTGCAGGAAATTCTTTGGCGATAATTGCTTGTCCAGGTTTTCCGGTGAGCATTTCAAGTGTCTGTACTGCATAGCAGGTACTGTATAAGCGGGAATCCCATCCCGGACGGTCGCCAAAGCCTCCATCTGCATTCTGCAATGAATTGAGCCAACGCAGGCATGCTACTGGATCCGTTGGTTCACTCCCTAGCGCCTTCAAGGTTCGCACGGCAGCCCAGGTATACCATACATCAGGCAGATTACTGGTTGATTCCGCATTGGGATTCCACTTAAATCCTCCGGTTGAATCCTGTAGTGACCGAAGCCAGTCAACGATTTTCTCTTTGTGCGGAACTGGCAGGTTTAGCGCCTGAAGGGCGAGTACTGCATGACAGGTTACAAGGACATGTGCTCTTTCCGGAGTCGACTCTTTCCGGTCATCCAGAAGATCCTCAAATCCTCCTTGAGTAGTTTGCCGGGCCAATATAAACTGTTGGGCATATTCCGGATTCGTAATATTTCCATTCAAATACCCTATGGCCTCAATTATGTACCACAAGGTGGTGATGTCATAAAATTCCCCTTTAACATAATCCCTAAATTCAGTATAATTGGTCCTTTTCTTAAATACAATTTCCAATTCCATTCCGGGCGACATTCCCGCTTCCAGTTCACCATCCCGGTCCATCAACCGGTAAAGATTAGCCTTTTGATGCAGCGACCAGTACCAGGGGCCGTTTTTCCAGGACGCCTTCTCGATCCAGGGCTGGTGACCATTGTGATAACAGGAATCCGGATTGGGTATACTGACACCTAAAGTTTTCAGAGCTTGCACAGCAGGATAGGTCCAGGCCACATCAGTATAGTCCATATCTGCGGGTCCGAAAGCTCCGTTGGGTTTCTGGTGAGCTAATAGGAATTGGATGGTGGAATGGGTGTTGACGGGAATATTCTGGGCAAAGGCGGTACAGCAACTGAAAACAAGATAAATTAATACGATGACAGTTCTTCGAGACTGTATTATTTGAATAGTTTGAACCTTTAAGTTTAGATTATAACCCATTTCAATTTTATAATTATATCCTCATCAGAAAACTGTTATACAGCGAAATCACATCATATATTTAATCAATATTAACCTTATAAAATTCAGTGTCAAATCGCACATCTTCCATTAATTTTTCTATCTTTTTAACCACATCCCAATGTTGATCTGCAACATTATATTTTTCCCCACAATCTTTTGAAAGAACATAAAGCTCAATCGACTTTTCCTGTTTGCCTTTATTACTACCCCTGATACCCTTCCAATTTTCAAATCGTACAGCCTGAGATTCAAATTCATTTCGGGGACCTTT
>CBFGVZ010000275.1:0-3832 GCA_965652315.1 uncultured Saprospiraceae bacterium
CACTACCTCCTGCAGGCTCCAGGGTAATCAGAAAACGCCCGTCCTGATCACTGTTTTTCATACGCTGAAAACCAATGTCACCAGTGAGTACAGTGCCCAGATCTACCGAGCCTTCATCGGTCAGTAACCAGAGCTGATATTGCATTTCCGGTTCTGTAGAGGGCAGGCTTGTAGGGTCCAGGTACACTTCCTGGTTGTGTGGATTCCGGTACACCAGGGCATATTCTTCGTCATCGCCCGAATTCATGAGCGGAATTTTCACCACATCAGGATTTGACAGCACATCCAGTTCATCTTTCATCCTGGAATTTTCAATTTCGAGATCTCGCAGCTCTTCGCGCAGTTGAACAATCGTTCTGTACTGATCATCCATTTCCGACTGTGATCGGCTTCCCGATGTATTGAGCATATAGAGCAATCCACTGGCCACAAAAAGTAGGACCAGGGTAGCGATGCGCCAGGGGAACTTTTTTGGATCCCTATTTGAAGCCCGCCAACCCCACCCGGCAGGTTGTTCTTCCTGATGGTCAATATTACTATTTGTGGTACTCATCACGAGATAAAGATCAATAAAATCCGTTAAGGAAAAAGAGGGTGTTCCACCTCTCAGATTACTTTAACATTTCGGCTATACGGGAAAGTGTCATCCACCCACCACAAGGGAAGGTGAAGGACACCAGAAAGTTGCCATCCCTACAGGAGTGCGTGCATGAGTGGGTATACGCGTGCTTACTCCCCTGATGACTTATTTTAAATCCTTTCGTGAATCTCCGTCAAATATCTTCCGTATACGCTACACCTGATCGGGCACCACGTATGGCTTACGGTACCGGCGGGTCAGCATACGGTCGGCTTCCGGATCATTCGCGAATTGTTCGTAATCGCCCATAAATTCCAATTGTCGACCCAATCGGTATGAAATATTGGCCATTAAAGGCAATGAGGAAGAATAATGTCCTTCCATAATATCACAATGCAAGTCATAGTTGCTACCGGACCGAATGGCATCGATAAAATTGGCATAGTGTTCCGAACCACCGGGAGCTGCCCGGAAAGTGGGATCGATCTCTTCATTCTTGTTCCCTTCAGAGCCGGCAAAAGGTTCTTCTTCCCGCTTCCGGTACGCCTTCCAGGTCTCCCGATTCAATTCCAGGTAGCCTTCCGTTCCGAAAAACATATTGCCAATGCGGATTCCCAGGCTCGATTCGGGATTGGTATAACGGCCGCGGGTTTCAAATTCCAGGATTTTGCCATCGTCGTAGGTGAAAGTGGAGGTTTGTGTATTGGGTGTTTCCTGTGAACATTCTTCCGGGCTGATTCCATAAATCCCACCCGCAGAATAGACCGAAACAGGATGTTCATTTTTATTGAGGCCCCAACGGGCAATGTCAAATTGGTGTGGTCCCTGGTTACCAGTATCTCCGTTTCCGGTATCCCAGTGCCAGTGCCAATTGTAATGTCCTTTCTTTTCATTATAAGCCCGGTAAGGTGCAGGGCCGAGCCACATATCATAATGCAGACCTTCAGGGGGCCGGCTATCGGGCGAAATACCGAATGAATCCCGTGGTTTGAAGCAGGTGCCCCGGGCCATGTATACCTCCCCGATGCCACCGTCGTGCAGAAACTGCATGGCTTCCCGGACGTTTTTGATCGATCGGTTCTGGAATCCGACCTGTACCCGTCGGTCGTATTTCCGGGCTGCTTCTATCATTTTCCTGCCCTCGAATACATTGTGGCTGGAAGGTTTTTCGACATAAACATGTTTTCCGGCCTGACAGGCCCAGATGGTGGCTAGTGCATGCCAGTGATTGGGGGTGGCGATCGAAACCGCATCGATATCCTGATCGTCGAATACACGGCGCATATCCCACACCGTATTGGGTTCACTTCCTATGGCTTCTTTTACTTTGGCCACCCGCTCGGCGTACAAATTTTCGTCCACATCGCATAGGGTTTTCAAAAGTACATTACGGTTGTCCTTCAACGAACACCATTTTCCGATATGTCCATTGCCCTGTCCTCTAATTCCGATTACGGCCAGGGTTACCCGTTCGTTCGCCCCCATTACGGCGGAATAATTTTTTGCATTAAGCCCCACACCGGTCAGGGCTACGGCAGCCGATCCTGCCACAGTTTTTTTGATAAAATCTCTTCTTTGTGTCATTGTAAAATAATATTTAAAAATTCTGGTGCCATTTTATACCCGGCATTCCTGGTTGATATCCAACGAACGGGCTACATTACCGCCCCAATGTAAAGAAAAAATTCAGAAAGCCAAACAAGATACGATTATTATAGGATTGAAACACTTACTGAAGTGAGAGTAAATGCGGAAGTGAGGGTGGAAATATAAGGAAATCCGACTCCCATGGTGCATTCACAATTCCTTTTTTGTATCTTTTGCGCCTTTTAAAAACAAATCAGCCGTGCCATTACTCATAGCCATTACCGGGATTATCTTCCTGGTCATATTGATCGGATACTTCAAATTCGACACCTTTATATCGTTTGTTCTGGTTTCCCTGGGGATCGGACTGGCGGAAGGAATGAATCCCACAGCCATATCCCAATCCATCCAGAATGGGATAGGGGGTGTATTGGGCTTTCTGGTAATCATCCTGGGACTGGGAGCCATGCTGGGCAAATTGGTAGCAGACAGCGGGGCAGCTCAGCGGATATCAGACAGTCTAATCTCCTCTTTCGGGGCCAAATATGTCCAGTGGGCGCTGGTACTGACGGGATTTATAATCGGCATTCCGATGTTTTATTCGGTGGGATTTGTAATCATGGTTCCGCTGGTATTTACCGTGGCCGCCACGACGCGATTGCCCATGCTATTCGTAGGTCTTCCCATGCTATCTGCATTATCGGTTACACACGGTTATCTCCCGCCCCATCCGGCACCTACCGCACTCGTGGCTAATTATGGAGCTGATCTCGGGCTGACCTTGATCTATGGTATTATCGTAGCTATCCCGGCTATTATTCTGGGAGGGCCTGTTTTTTCCTCCACGCTGAAAAAGTACCGACCCAAACCATTGGCCGGGTTTTTCAACGACAAGGTGTTTGAAGACCATGAAATGCCATCGCTCAGAACCAGTATTCTCACAGCGTTGTCCCCGGTCATTTTACTGGGATTTACGGCAATTCTGAAATTTTTCATCGAAGAAAATTCTATCGCGGGCATTATAATTTATACACTGAGTGATCCGGTGATTGCCATGTTGGTAGCCATTGTGATCGCCATTTTTTCTTTGGGTATTTTCCGTGGGAAAACGATGCGGGAAGTGTCTTTTCAGATCAACGACGCCATCCGAAGTATCGCTGTCATACTACTCATCATTGCAGGCGCAGGGGCGCTCAAGCAAATCCTGGTGGATAGCGGGGTCAGTGATTATGTGGGTTCGTTACTCCAGGATGTGGAAATGTCCCCGCTTATCCTCGCCTGGGGAATAGCGGCTATCATCCGGGTATGTGTGGGGTCTGCAACTGTAGCAGGACTGACCGCAGCGGGAATTGTATTACCACTTATCACCGAGGGCGGTGCTAATCCTGAACTCATGGTCCTCGCGACAGGAGCGGGCAGCCTGATGTTTTCCCACGTCAACGATGGTGGATTCTGGATGTTCAAGGAGTATTTCAACCTGACGGTCAAAGAAACGATCAAGACCTGGTCCGTTATGGAGACCATCGTTTCGGTCACAGGATTGATCGGAGTGCTGATCCTGGATTTGTTTTTGTAATGGACCGTAAAAAATAGACTGGTTTGCCCACCAGGTAGCAGATAAACCGGACCTTTAAATTAAAACACGTGGACATTTTGCTTCTTTTG
>CBFGVZ010000276.1:0-3826 GCA_965652315.1 uncultured Saprospiraceae bacterium
ATGAAATTTCCCTCAAAAAACTGGACGATCTGAAACCATACGATGATCCCCAGTGCATAATAGGCCGAATCCTTTGTTGCCAGGGCAAATAAAGCCGGAAGAATGGAACCGATGGTGATGCCTACGTACGGGATCAGCAAAAGCAATGAGGCGAGTGTCCCGAAAAACCAGGCATTTTCAATGCCTAATACAAGCAGTCCAAGGGAATTGAGAATGGCTACGATGGTCATCACGGTGATCAATCCAAATAAATAACTCCGAATCACATAATAGATGTTATCCAGAGTGGCTTTAACTTTGGAATCGGGGGTTGTTGCAAATGCCCGGAAAAAAAATTCTATAAAAAAGATGCGGTAATACAACAGGAAAAACAAATAAAGCGGGATCAGTACCACATTAGCGATCGTATTGCCGGCAGATCCGAAAAATGCTGTCAGATAGGTGGTGGCATTAGAAACCATTTGCATTGAGGATTCTTTGATCTGATTCCACATATCCGTGGCTTCCAGCCCAAATTGTTGGGTGAGAAAGCGTTCTATCGCTGACCATATTCGATTGAACTTTTCTGTCAAATTGAAATCCCCACTGCCGATCTGGATCACCTGGTTCACAATGAACCACACCAATCCCGAGATAATCAAAACGGCGACAATAACACAAAGGATAGCCGACAAAACACGGGGAATCCCCCATCGTTCGAATCTGGATACCAACGGATGCAGCGCAATAGCCAACAGCATGGAAAACAAAAGCGGCACCAGGATGCCCTGTGTCAAATACATTATCCACACAATGATCACGAGTGTAATCAGGGAGTAGGCTATTTTACCAGCCGAGTTTTTTGTTTTCAATTCATCGTTGTCCATTTGCATGAATTTTCAGACAGTTATTTCATTGTGACATTTTTTCCTCAGAAAGCAGTGTCTTAATGACTTTATCGAGTGACGATACATCCTCATAAATTGGTTCCAAATCTACCAGGGCAATTTTGCGAAACTGTATCGGATGACTTTCACTCTGAAAAGAGAGGTAGCCCCCGGTCAGCAACTTTCCATCCTGTTTGACGGAAGAGTCAACGGGAGATACATTGCTTCCACCAATTTGAGGTTGGGAATATTCCAGTACCACTTCACCTCCTATATAATGCTGTATCAATGAATCCTTTAACACGAGGAATGTGGCCCGTACCCATTGGTCCCCCCGGTAGGTTTGAGAAGTAGAATTGACACAATGAGGGGTAAACAACTCCCCGTCCATCACGACATTGGTTCCAGGCGTACACAAATTGGAGGTGGTCCGATCACCCTCCTCTGGCCCTCCCAGTAGCTGGGCTTCTATACTGATGGGAAAATCCTGGTCCCGCAACATGGTATGGGGATCCTGGCCGTGTAACATAGCGCCACTATTGCGCCATGCCCATCCCGGGCCATCTGGAGCCTGTTCACCAATGAAACGATATTCTATGGCGAGATAGTAAGCAGAATAAGGCTTATCATAAAACAAATGGCCAAATTGCTCATCAAATGAATCATACCCATCGTAATTAACCGTCAGATAGCCATCCTGTACCTGAAAGGTGTTTTGATAATTTTCTCCCACATCGTGTTTTGAGATCTTGGGAATCCAATGATCGAGATCCTGGCCGTTGAAAAGGTCGATCCATTCGATTTCGTAGGATTCCGATTTTGTCTGGGCTCCGCTATTGCCTGACTGGCAACTGCTGAAAATTAAAACCAGACCGATCACCAAACCTGAAGATAGAAACGGAATTGAATTGAACATAAATTGCGATTTATTTTTAATAATTTGCTTTGACTCAGTCCTTATTTGGATGGGTATTGTATCATCCCCAAAAATAAGAGGCAGCCCTGAAATATAGATAAATATTTTGAGAATTAAACTCCAACTCGTTGGATTTAGCACTTGTGAGTGGTCCCGCTGAATATCGGACGTCCAAAGTGGAAAATATTACCGAATGGGGAATGTACGTTTTTCCTCGCGTTGTACTTTTATTTGCACGTTTTATTTGAACATTCAATTGGTATTTTTATATCTTCGGGTCTTTAAAAACCCGACCGTGAACCGGTCATCTTATCAGAATCTGAACAGAATGGACATTGATGAATTTCTCAAATATGTGGCGGTTCGTGATCCCAACGAACCAGAATTTTTACAGGCCGTAAGTGATGTAACCGCTTCGGTTCTCCCATTTATCCTGGAACATCCCATTTATCAGAAAGAAAAAATTCTTCATCGTATCGTCGAGCCGGAACGCGTCATCATTTTTCGCGTACCATGGCTCAATGACCAGGGCGTAGTGGAGGTCAACAGGGGGTTTAGGGTACAAATGAACAGTGCCATCGGTCCGTACAAGGGCGGTCTGAGATTTCATCCTTCCGTCAATCTCAGCATCCTGAAATTTCTGGCCTTTGAACAGACCTTCAAAAATAGTTTGACCGGACTGCCAATGGGCTCGGGAAAGGGCGGTTCCGACTTCAATCCCAGAGACAAATCCGATGGAGAAGTGATGCGGTTCTGCCAGAGTTTCATGACCGAACTGTATCGACATATCGGTTCTTTCATTGACGTGCCTGCCGGAGACATCGGTGTAGGGGCCCGGGAAATTGGGTATTTGTTTGGTCAGTATAAACGGATCAAAGCCTCATTTACCGGTGTGCTGACGGGTAAAGGAAGTGAATTCGGTGGTAGCCTCATCCGGCCGGAAGCGACCGGCTACGGGTTGATTTATTTCGTCGAAGAAATGATGCAGAATAAAGGACAATCCATCGAAGGTAAGACGGTGACCATCTCCGGTTCGGGCAATGTAGCCCAATACGCCCTGCAGAAATGTATCGAACTGGGGGCTCGCGTCGTATCCCTTTCCGACTCCAACGGAACAGTGTACGATCCCGATGGGATCAATGATGAAAAACTGGAGTTCGTCATGGATATCAAGAACAAACATCGCAGGATCCATGAATACGCCGATAAATATAAATGTACATACTGGGAAAACGAAAGGCCCTGGAAAATTCCCTGCGATGTAGCCCTGCCTTGTGCGACGCAAAACGAACTCAACGAAGCGGATGCACGCCAACTCATCGACAATGGTGTAGTGTGTATCGCAGAAGGTGCCAATATGCCCTGTACGTCCAATGCCATTCATTTGATCGAAGAAGCTAATATTCTCTACGGTCCCGGAAAAGCTGCCAATGCGGGTGGGGTGACCGTTTCCGGACTGGAAATGTCCCAGAATTCCCTTCGTTTCTCCTGGAGCCGTGAAAAAGTAGACTTTAAACTTAAAAATGTCATGCACGACATCCATAAAAAATGCCTCTACTACGGTCAGGCAGATGACAACAGGATCAGCTACGAAAAGGGCGCGAATATCGCGGGATTTGTGAAGGTGGCCGATGCGATGATTGCCCTGGGCGTGGTTTAAGTGAGCACACGACGGGTGGTCGACCTTTAGAAGTGTTGCGTTTCAGATGTTGATGTATAAGTCGAATTGGGGCATCAGAATAATACTGGTAAAAAGTTTTTATAGTTCAAAAGCATGCTAAATACCTCTTTGATAAGGGAACTAATCACTGGAACTCGTAGGGATGGGCTGCAAAATTTCTCAATTTTTGGACGATACCAGATTGGTGTTCAATATAGTCATCCTTTCCAGACTGTATGCTGTGAATAATTCGAGTTCAGTCCATGAAATTATTAGCTCAAGTTCCTAAAAATGACATTGTAGATGCTACATGTGAAAAATAAAATCGTCTCTGTTACTTTTTTTACTGAAAAAAAGTAACCAAAAAAGCAGCCCTCTGCAAAG
>CBFGVZ010000277.1:0-3805 GCA_965652315.1 uncultured Saprospiraceae bacterium
TACCTGATGACCGTCACCGACCTCCATGCATTCTTCATTCGTCCTTTAGCGTCTTCATAGTCCACCGAAAAGGCGTACATTCCGGGGGAGAGCAGGATCCAGACACGGGTGGGGAATGAGTAGCGATGGGACAGGGGTTGGTGAAGCGGAGTGAAAGTGTACATGGCCCCCATTGTCGATCTGTCGTGCCGTACGGATGGGGCGGCACTCCGGAGCAAACAGGCTCTGCATTTAATGGAGGAATACTTCTATCAATTCCCGGATATACTTTTCCACCTCTGCCGGAATATGTTCTGAATCGGCGGATAACTCCCCAGTGTGGGGATATCGGATATGGCCCATCAGTTTCCTGCGTTCGGTTTCACCTCCCTGGGTAAATATCTTACGCAGCACAGGGAGGTGATGTCGGAAGGTGGCCTGGTCCATACCGCCGATCCAGCGATTGATGAGCCTCAGGAAGTGGTCGTCGTATGCTATCCACAGGATATGGCCGGACAACAACCCCTCAAGCCAATCCAAAATACGCAGTGGATCCGGGTCTGAAAAATGCTGATTCATTTGTTGTTCGGCATCATGATGGCCTATGAGATTTTGATCCATCGCCTGTTTGAGCGCCAAACCGTGATAAAAGTCGGTGCGATTGGTTTGGGTCAGGATTTGGATCCAGGAATCCGAAAAAATGGCACGGATCGACCGATAGGCCGGATTCAGTAGGGTGTAAAGTACCTGTTTGAGTGTTCGACGAATGGCCTGGTCCATCTCTTCATCCAATTGCAAAATGACCGCGGGAAGCATTTGAACCGACCGTTCTGCAATCCGTTCAATCAAAGGACCGAGTTTCGGCGTTTTTTCCCAACGTATGTGACCGAATTGATCAACATGGAGGAGCATTTCCAAACTTTGCAAAAGACTGACCACAGAATCCGAAACGGCATATATCCGGATCATTTGATGTTGGATTGATTCAAAAACATCCTCAAATCCACACAAAAAGCTATCTTTCAATGCCTCAACCAAAATATTCATTTCTTCTGCATCCTGCACGGATTTCAGGATCCTGGACCGGGCAGCGGATTCAATGGTAGTACCGTATGTGCCGGCCTGGACGATGGTCCATTCTGCGATGGGGTCCCATTCCAGTTCCCAGGATTCACGGAAGGTTCCAAGGGCGTTTTGATTCGGATCATCCAGATGAGCAAGAGGAATATGCAAAATGCGGGTTTGATAAAAAAACCGGGAATGCGACCGGTGCAAATCTTTACGAAGATCCAGTGTTCTTTGGATGGGCGATCGATTTTCCAGAATCCTGGTCAACCGTGCTTTTTTAATCCGCAATCGAAAATCTTGTTGAATGGGGATGAGGAGCATTTCATCACGGATATGGCCTGTTGTTTTGCCTATAAAAAGGTCAGGACCATATATTTTTACCCAATCCGGCTGACCGTCAAACACCACTGCGGTCAACGCCTCTTCCAGCTCAGGGATTCCTATCCGGTTTTTTTTTCGAATTTTCCGAAGAGCTTCGGCAAGTTTCAATGCTTCTACGCTATGGGCACTGCTGGTGTTTTGGCCTTTATCCCGGAGTAGAGATATGGCCCGGGCCATCCATTTTTGTCCTGCATCCCTACCATGACTATGAAGCGCCTCATACCAGGTAGGATGGTGGACACCAGCACCATATGCATTGGCCTGAGTCAGCCGTTCATAGGACCAGGGGATCCATATGGCCTCCGACTTCCCCGATTTGGTCTTGGGAACTTGCGTTTTATGGGCTTTTGAATATTCCCTGAGAGCAGGAAGGTGAAATGCCCCGCAAACCACTGCAATGCGCTCGTATCCCTGATGACTGTATTTTTGGATTTCCCTTCGCATATAATCTTCTCGCCATTGATTTTCCCGGGATATGGGCCAATGGTCCCGCAGGGCATTCATCAGGGATTCGATGGAATTGAACAGATTTTCAGAACTCTGATTGTTCTCAAGAAAATGATCCCACCACTGCTCTACATCCTCAAACCCGGAATACGAGGCCAGGATTTCAAAAGGATTCCGGGTCCCCTTTTCAATGTTATCCTCGGTTGGTAGATAAGTGGACATGGGAATGTCAATCGCCTTGCAAGGTACTAAATGGTAATATCCATAAAGTAATGCTTCCCATTCCGGCGAAAATGGAGCTAACGGAAAATAAGCTGCGTTGGTAAATTTTTGGGGATCGTAAAACAGGATAGCTACCGGAGGTTGCATGTCTGATGGATCAAAGGCATCGAGTAAATTCTGCCCATCAGCGGGCAATTCAATCAGGATGAGATCAGGTTCCCAATCTTCCAGGGCAGATCGGAGCCGGAGTGCCGACCCCGGCCCATGATGCCGGATACCGTAGAA
The DNA here is from genome assembly GCA_965652315.1 of uncultured Saprospiraceae bacterium. Taxonomy (GTDB): domain Bacteria; phylum Bacteroidota; class Bacteroidia; order Chitinophagales; family Saprospiraceae; genus Membranihabitans. Next base: position 2,383 of record CBFGVZ010000277.1, read on the forward strand.
TTGTATTTTACTCATCTATTGCCGTTAACGTGCCGGGGACAAAACTCTGTGAGAAACATGATTTTTATCGATTACGGGATTGATTTTTCTTTCGTGAGCTCTGTCGCCAGATCCGCCCATTCTTTTCGATGGGCGATAATATTCCGTTGATAATCCTCCCAGGCCGGGCCATCTTTATCCGGATTTTTAATGATGGACCCTGGAAGTGCCATGGCTATTTCTCTCGCCGTAACTGTCCCATTTCCAAAATACCGGGCCAGGTTGATCGATTGGTGTGCAGTAGATATGGCTTCAGCCGTACTCAACGCGTTTTCGGTCGGTTTTATTTTTTGTTTCCCATCGACCGTCACACCACTACGAAGTTCCCGGAAAATTTGGACGATGCGCTGGATCTCCTTCTCGGGAAGAACCGCTTCGATGGATTGATTGATCGATTCTTCTTCGAGTTTGAAACGGATGATGCGAACCTCTTCCTCGATGGAGTGGGGAAGGGGCAGGTGCACCACGTTGAACCGACGTTTGAGTGCATCGCTGAGTGCATAGGTACCCCGGTCTCTGTCGTTGGCCGTGGCGATGATGTTGAACCCCTGCCGGGCCCTTATTTCCAGGTTGAGTTCGGGTACCATCATCATTTTTTCCGACAGGATGGATATCAGGTTGTCCTGGATAATGGCCGGTATCCGCGTCAACTCCTCGATCCGGACGATCTTCCCGTCGGTCATAGCGCGAAATACCGCACCTGGCACCAGCGCTTGCTCAGAGGGGCCGTGAGCGATGAGGCTGGCATAATTCCACCCGAACAGCAGATCCTCTTCCGTGGTGGCGCTGCTGCCCTGGATGAGGTAGGAGGTGTCTCCACTGATGGCCGCGGCCAGATGGTCACCCACCCAGCTCTTGGCGGTGCCTGGTACCCCTGTTAGCAACAGCGCCCGGTCGGTGAGGAGCGTGGCGATCGCCGTTTCGATCAGCGATCGCTGCCCGATGTATTTGGGTTTGATGGCTTTTCCTTTCACTTCGCCGCCCAGGATAAAGGTCAGTACCGACCGCGGGGATAGCGCCCAGTTGCTTGGCCTGTCCTCCTGATCGTGTTCACGCAGCCAGTCCAGTTCTTCCTGCTGGTGGGATTCTGTTTTTTGGCGGAGTAAAGGTGATTTGGTGTTCATATGATAGTACCTGAGTTTTCTGATGGTCACCGTAAAGATGTTAAATATTCATCAGATTAAAGAGAATTAGAGAATGTCCCTTACCTTATGTGTCTCCCAATCATTTGAGATTTGGTATAGTTAAAATGGAATACCTTTTTCAATTTGAGATTGTATGTTGTATATATCCATATTAATTTAATGGATAATTTTAATTTTTGACAACATGAAATATCAATATGATCAATTTAATATGTTGATCAGAGAAGATAAACTCAGAT
>CBFGVZ010000278.1:0-3786 GCA_965652315.1 uncultured Saprospiraceae bacterium
TCGGAGTTTACCTCCCAACTGCAAGGCGGGAGGCTGGCACTCCCGGGACTACCCGCCACGAGAAGTCGCAAAGAAATCGTTCAGATTTTCATTGGTACCCTAATTTTTTTTAAAATCGGTGTGTACGAACACGGTCATTCTTTCTCCTGTTTATATATATTATGATTTGAATAATATGTACGGGATTTGTGGTATAGGATATTATGGCATAAAATAATTTCCCGGCATTTCAGTTTTTGTAAAGTACGATCTGATTAAATCCCATCATTACACGCTGCCCCCTGAAAGGTATTGATTGTGAACATAAACAACCGCTACTATGTGTGGAATTATGGCTTATACAGGTCACCGGGAAGCTGGACCGGTCATTCTCAATGGACTCAAAAGATTGGAATACAGAGGTTACGACAGTTCCGGTATCGCCGTTCTCAACGGCAGCCTTCAGGTGCTCAAACAGCAGGGGAAAATTCAAAATCTGGAGGTACTACTTTCCAAGAACAAACTCGAAGGGAATGTGTCCATCGGCCATACCCGGTGGGCTACCCACGGCGAACCAAGCGACATCAACGCTCACCCGCACCGAAGCTCGGATGGAAAAATCGCTATGGTGCACAATGGTATTATCGAAAACTACGATGTGTTGCGGAAGGAACTGGCCGGCAAGGGGATCGCGCTGGAAAGCGAAACCGACACCGAAGTCCTGCTGAAGCTCATTGAAAACATCAAAAACGAGAACCAATTTACCCTGGAAGAAGCCGTCAGAGCTGCCCTCAAATGGGTGGTGGGGACCTACGTGATCGTACTAATCGATGAAGATCACCCCAATACCATCGTAGCCGCCCGAAAAGGGAGTCCGCTGGTCGTGGGGATCGGAGAGCATGAATATTTTCTGGCGTCGGATCCCTTGCCCATCGCTGAATATACCAGAGAAGTGGTGTATATCAATGATTATGAAATCGTTATCATCGAGGATGGAGAATTGATCCTGAAAAATCTGGGGAATGAACGCCAGACGCCCCTGATCGAAAAACTGGACCTGGAGATCGCTGGCATAGAGAAGGGCGGGTACGATCATTTTATGCTGAAGGAGATCTACGAACAACCGGATACCATCCGCAATTGTTTTCGGGGAAGAATCAACCAGACGTCCACCCAGATCCAATTGAGAGGCGTGGAGGATCACCTCGATAAATTTATCAAAGCCGACCGCTTTCTGATCATTGGCTGCGGTACTTCATGGCATGCCGGTTTGTTTGCGGAATACCTGATCGAGGCATTGTGTCGCATCCCGGTAGAGGTAGATTACGCTTCGGAATTCCGGTACCGGAATCCCATCGTCCGCCCGGGTGATGTCGTCGTGGCTATATCGCAGAGTGGTGAGACAGCGGATACCATCGTCGCTTTGGAGAAAGCCCGGGAACAGGATGCCTTTTTATTTGGGATCGTGAACGTGGTGGGCTCTTCCATCGCCCGGTTGTCAGACGCCGGTGCCTACACCCATTCCGGACCGGAAATAGGGGTGGCCAGTACCAAGGCTTTTACCGGCCAACTGGCTATGATATATATGATCGCCCTAAAGGTAGGCCTGGAAAAAGGCACCATTTCCCGGGATCGACATCAGTCGCTGCTCTTGGATTTGATATCCGTGCCTCAAAATATTGAATTTATCCTGAAAGATCAGTTGGACACCGTGCTCCGGATCGCGAAAAAATACCATTCTTCGCAAAATGCCTTATATCTCGGGCGGGGCTTACAATTCCCTATAGCGCTCGAGGGTGCATTGAAGCTGAAAGAAATCTCCTACATCCACGCGGAAGGGTATCCGGCAGCGGAAATGAAGCATGGGCCTATCGCCCTGGTGGATGATGGTGTGCCCGTGATTTTTATCGCGCTACAAAACGACGAATGCTACGAGAAGATCATCAGCAATATCCAGGAAATCAAAGCCCGGAAGGGAAAAGTCATCGGCGTGATCTCGAAGGGGGATCAGCGGGCGATCCGATTGCTGGATGATTATCTGGAGATCCCGGAATGTGATCCGTTGATCAGCCCCTTGCTTTCCATTATTCCCCTCCAGTTACTGGCCTATTACATGGGTGTGAACAAAGGCATCGACGTGGACAAACCCCGCAATCTTGCCAAATCAGTCACCGTAGAATAAATGCATTATGATGAATGGAGTTACCAAAAAACCATTGGAACAATTAGGATATGGATTTACCCGGCATCAACAGCACAATGGGAATCGGGATGAATATCATATTCGAAATCAGCAAAATCCCAAAGCAATAGCCTACCGAAATCTGACGGCAAAAGAAATTGAGGTGTTGGTTCGCAATCGGAATCTATCTGATGACTGGAATCAGATCCGGGTGTCCGACGTTTTCAATCCCAATCTGATTTATAATTGCAAATTTTTTGGATTGAACCGGATTGGGAGGTTGGAACCTTATGCCCTTGAACATCACAATCTACAGGTTCCGGTAGGATTGTACAACAGTACCATCATCAGTTGTGATTTCGGAGACAATGTAGTGGTCGATAATGTAAATTATCTGTCACATTATATCGTGGGGGACGAGGTGATGTTGGTCAATATCAACGAAATGGTGACTACCCCCACCGCCAAATTTGGCAACGGCATGGTCAAAAAAGGGGAAGATCCGTCTAAGCGTATTGAGATTGAGCTTTGCAATGAAAATGGCGGCCGGAAAATCATTCCGTTCGAGGGTATTTTGCCTGGTGATGCCTATCTGTGGTCCCGCGACCGGGCGGATGAAGAACTTCAAGAAAAGTATTTGGAATTTACGGAAGCCCGGTTTGATACCAGAGCTGGATACTATGGAACCATCGGATCATCCACGGTGATCAAAAACACTAAAATGATCAAAGATGTGCGCATCGGGGAGGGCGTCTATATCAAAGGAGCGAACAAAATCAAAAATATTACCATCCAATCCTCGCTGGAAGCACCCACGCAGATCGGTGAGGGTTGTGAGCTGGTCAACGGCATCATCGGTGAGGGGTGCCGTATTTTCTATGGCGTGAAAGCGGTGCGGTTTATCATGGCTTCGCATTCCCAGTTGAAATACGGCGCCCGGCTGATCAATTCCTTCCTGGGCAACAACTCGACGATATCGTGCTGTGAGGTACTCAATTCACTGATCTTTCCCGGTCACGAGCAGCATCACAACAATTCCTTTCTGTGTGCTTCGCTGTTGATGGGCCAAAGCAACATGGCCGCCGGTGCGACGATCGGGTCCAATCATAATTCCCGCGGCGCGGACGGTGAACTGGTGGCGGGGCGGGGGTTCTGGCCGGGTCTTTGCGTCAGCCTTAAGCACAATTCCAAACTGGCGTCCTTCGTGCTGCTGGCCAAAGGGGATTATCCGGCCGAGCTCAATATGACCATCCCCTTTTCTCTGGTGGCCAATGATGTACAAAACAATCAATTGGTGGTCATGCCTGCGTATTGGTTTTTGCACAATATGTATGCGTTGATGCGCAATTGCCGGAAATCGGTCAAAAGGGATCAAAGGCTGGAGAAGGAGCAGACGTTTCATTATGGTTTTCTGGAGCCGGATACGGTATATGAAATGGTGGGGGCTATCCGGGATTTTGAAACGTGGACGGGGCAGAAGTTTTTCGATTTAAATGAACCGCAGGAGTCGGTGCGGGAAACGGGGAAGAGAATACTGACGTCCAGGAAGGACCTCCTTGATGATCAGGGCGTGGTGGCGTATGGTTTGGAAAATAGTGACCGGCCCGTGGTGATCCGAAAAATCG
>CBFGVZ010000279.1:0-3763 GCA_965652315.1 uncultured Saprospiraceae bacterium
TTCCCTCGTCAAAGAGGGCTTGCGCATCTTTGGTCTTCGACTACATTCGGTCAGGCCTCGCATCTACAAAAAGCAAATACCATGTATAATCCGGGTTAAATCAGTTTTTCAATACCGTGTTAAAAGACTTATCAGGGTTGAACAGGTCATGATCCACCTCTCCCACCACTCCTTCCACTTTTCCCCGATCGCTCCGCTGCCAGATCAGCCACCCTTTGTCTTCCCATACTGTTGGAATCCTGGGATCTTTCACGCCATATTCGGCTATCCACAATCCATAATCCCCAAAATCCGGATGATTCAGGTACCGATTCCCAAAAGTAGGATTGGTATAAATAATGGGTTTTACCTTTAATCTGGATTCTACTTCCCGGAGCCAGATCAGAATTTCCTGTTGTAAAGAGGTAATGTCCACATCCCCTTTAATACCGGCCTGCTCCAGATCAAGCATTGGTGGCATGTCCCCCGGTCCATAATCAATGATCTTTATAAAAAGATCGGCCTGATCCTTCCCACCCTTATCGGAGGTATAAAAATGATAGGATCCATGGAGTAAGCCGACCGAATGCGCCCCCGTTTTATTTTCAGCATAATCCGGATCAACGAAATGATCACCCTGGCTCGCTTTGTCATAAACAAATAGGATGTCTGCATCGCGGACCTTCTGCCAATTCACCTTGCCCTGAAAATGCGATACGTCGATTCCGAGGATCTGCTCTTGCTGGGTGAGGACTTTATCAGATCCTTCTTTTGCCGATGAATTCGAAGTGGCAGTTCCTTGCTGGGCTGTCACTTCTGACGTTAACCAACCGGATAGGATAATAAATATGAATCCAGTTATTGAAAAGCGGTTTTTCATATTAGGTCTTATTTGTGTTTTCCTTATTAAAATGTTTCTCAAGCGCACTGAGTCTGGTTTTGATTTCATCATAGGGCCTGTTGAATCCGAACATTCGCTTCAACCATAGAGCAAACAAGTACCAAAACAATATGGGTAGTACAAAGAAAACAATGAGAATATTGGACAGTAATGTCACCGCCAAACCCAAAGAATGATTTCCTGCAAAACGAAGAATATCCAGAAATTCACCACCCAATTTCTCGATTTCACTTGTAACACTGTACGTAATTTTGATGGCTTCATCTTCGACTTTATTGAAAATATTCAACTTCCCACCATGCCTGGCTCTTTGTCTACTTTCCAGGCTATCCAGTTTGGCCATGTGCAATGTTTTTTTTGCATTTATCGAATCCCTGGTGTTGTCGAGGTAAGTCTTAAGCTCATTTCCCGTATCCAGCTCCAGCTGGTGAGTAATTGCAGCCATAAACTGTGTATATATTCCAAGGCCCGGGGAAATGATCAACCCAAGAACCAATATCCTGAAACTCATTTGGCGCCAACCGGGGACGAACAATCCCGCAAATAAAAGAACCAGGAGGACCTTAAACAACCACCAGTGGCTCAGTTTGAGTAATGTGAATTGGACCAATAACAGGAGATATGAAATGTTGAGATAGGTCAACAGTTTTTCAAAGTCCTGTTGATAGCTATTTGCCCATGATTTCAGAAAAGGTATGCTTTCAGCGATTGGAATACTTAAAGATTCAATTTCGTGAAGGATCAAAATACTTTCAGATACCTCTTTTGCTGCCTTTTCTTCAAACTCCATCGAACTACTGTAAAACAGATTTGTGAATGAAATCACAATTAGCACGGCAAGAATAATTAGGGTAATAATCTGGTTTTTTGTTGGTTTCATGAAAAATAATTTGTGCTTCAAAAATTATTTTTATCGACATCCACTATGACCACATAGGTTAAGCTCCACCCATTACCCGACTGCTGGTACCAGTGATTCAGCAGTCTGAAGCCCGGATGAAATCAGGGTTGCAACGGTCATGATGGCAATACGCGTTACCTGATCCGCGGGACCTTGTAAATTCACAGCATAGCAACAGGTTGACTTTGGGACGTACGAAGTAACATTCGAACATTCCCCTGGAATCGATTCCACCAGTCTGATAGTTATTCATAGCTAAAGAAGTACAATATTAATATTTATTTGGATAATCACCAACTTATCGAAATTATTATTTAGCAATTGACTTTAAGTTAATTTATTAGTTCTCAATAAACGTTTTAATCAAAATTTTATAAACCATTGGCAATCAGTTCAACGCATAAATAATGTCACAAGTGTAATTATTCGAAATAAATTTGTGTTTTGACTCAAAGTAAAATTATTTATTTTGTATTTTTAACTATTCACGGAATATAACGCAAATTCTTAATCATGGCCTGCTACTTGAACTCACCGTTCAGAAGGGGGTATCCAATGTTCAATTATCCAGGATGTCAGAGCATTAAATACAACTCGTGCTGAACCCCGGGAAGTTCAATACCCTACAGATCCATCAACCCTACTGGTTCAAAAAATGTTGGACGAAAGAGACGGACAAATCCAGACCAGTCTGCCTCTGGAGAATCAGATTGAATCAAGCAGGGGATATAACGGTAGGACGGATGAAGGATCTGATATTCCGGTGATCATACTCACAAGAATTTTAATTGTGTGAATTCTGGGAAGCAAAGGCGATACACGAGAGTAACTGCAATGAAGGTTAAAACTTTTTTAGGGCTTTTCGGGATTTACTCCAATACCAGCTCCTCTTCCTTATTCAGTCCATTGTATCTACCCTTACCGAATGTGGTCCCATTAAACTGTATCGTATTTCTGTATTGATTTTTCGTCTCCTCCGGCAATAACCGGAATTCGTGGCATTTGACCGAACAGCAATCATGGTATTTGGCTGCACATTCTTCACATTGAATAAACAGAATATGGCAAGCATCGTTGGCACAGTTGACGTGGTGGTCGCAGGCTTTGCCACATTGATGACACCTGGCGATAACATCTTCAGATATCCGCTCTCCAAGCCGTTCGTCGAACACAAAATTCTTGCCGATAAATTTATTCTCCAGGCCCTGATCCTTACACTGACGTGCATATTCGATGATGCCGCCGTCTACCATATATATCTTCCGGAAGCCCCTGTGGAGATACCAGGCACTTGCCTTTTCACAACGGATTCCTCCCGTGCAGTACATAATGAGGGGTTCATCTTTGTGATCCTGCAACAACTTTTCTACCTCGGGCAGAGCGGTTCTGAAATTCTCCACATCGGGCAGCAATGCATTTTCAAAGTGTCCGACCTCCCATTCGTAATGGTTGCGCATATCCACAAACCGGGCGCCTTCCCGGTTCACCATTTCATTCACTTCCCGTGCGGACAAATGCCGCCCCCTTTTGGTCACATCAAAGGAGGAATTATTGAGCCCATCGGCGACGATCTTCTGCCGGACTTTAATTTTCAGTACAAAAAAGGATTTTCCGTCATCTTCCAGGGCTACATTGAGCCGGATATCACGGAGGAACAAGATTTCACGGCCGAGATCTTCCCGGAATGCATCCCAGTGGTGTTGGGGTATGGAAATCTGTGCATTGATCCCTTCGTGTGCCACGTACACCCGGCCGAGGACCTCCCATTTGGAAAAATACAAAAAGAGGTGATCCCGGAAGAATTTCGGATTTCTCAGTTGATAGTATCGGTAAAATGAAAGGGTAATACGCGGTTCCTCAGACTTCCGCATCCGGTCCTTGAGTTCGGTCCGGTTGACCCGGTTGTGCAGTTTCATTTTTTATGGTTTTGATGATCGATGGCAAGTTGCAGTCTTGCTGATTCCCAAATCCCAATTGATTTT
>CBFGVZ010000280.1:0-3744 GCA_965652315.1 uncultured Saprospiraceae bacterium
GGTGTACATTTGACCTTGACCAGCGAGTGGGAACGTTTGAAATGGCGTCCGGTGACCCACTGTCCAAGCCTCGTGGATTCAAATGGCTATCTTCATCCTGTGATTTGGAGAGGAAAGGCATTCAGTGAACACCAGGCACTGGAATCCCAATCCTGGGATATTGGAGAAATCGAGCAGGAGCTGAGGGGGCAAATTGAACTTGCGCTCAAGCACCTCCCTCATATTTCTCATGTAAGCGGTCATATGGGATTTCAAAGCCTCTCCCCAGCCGTGGATCGACTGGTCGAGCAATTGGCTGTCGAGTATGGATTGATTTACAAAACGTCATTGAAGCGTCTGGAATTTAAAAAGGACCATTCGGCCGATTCATACGTCCCAGCTTTCGTTCGTGCGCTTGAAAACGCATCACCAGGCTCTTATCTATTTGTGGAACATCCTGCTTTGAAAGGTCCCGAAATGGAGGAGGTATTTATGAAGGGTTATATGGATGTGGCATCTGACCGCCAGAAAGTGACGGATTTATTCACGGATAAACAAGTGCAGGCAGTGATTGCACGACGTCAGATTTCTTTGATTGGATATAAGGATCTGGGATATGATGACTGAGATAATATATTCACTAATGAAGAGTGGCAGGCTTTCAATCCGTGTTAGTAGTACTATTGTATTTGTGGTGGCTATATTTTGTCTGAAACCGGAAGCGGGTAAAAGTCAGGATCAGGCGGAAGTGAGGATTGATCCCAGGAAAGCGTTTCAAAAAATTGAAGGCTTTGGCGCTTCCATCATTGGTTGGCGTGAAGATTTGGCTCCTATGTACCAGGATTCCGCATACCTCGATTTTGTGGTCAATCAATTGGGGTTGTCCATTTTTCGTATGCAGATTTGGCCCAATGTCAGTACTACCCCTATTGAACGGATTGAAGACATCCGTCACGAAGATTTCGAATGGGATGGTCCGGGACAACGCGGAAAGATCAATATGGATTTTGCGAAGCGCATCCTGGAGATCAATCCGGACATCAAAATTATCGGAAGCATCTGGAGTCCGCCCGCCTGGATGAAGGATAGTAAAAAAATTCAGGGAACGAAGGCTGGATTTCTGCTGGATACCGGTCGCGACTACGATGACGACAACCGGCTAAGTGATGATATGTACGAACATTACGCCAAGTGGGTGTATGAATGGGTGGAATATATGAAAATCCAGGGCATACCTTTGTATGCACTCGGTCCACAGAACGAATTGATGTTTACGGAACCCTACGAATCGTGCTTGTTTACCCCGGAAGAATTTGCCCGGTTGGTTCGGGCGATAGGCAAAAGATTTGAACTGGAAAATGCACAACGACCGATTATTTACGGTCCCGAAGATATGACCCTGGCTATATATGAACCACGTAATAAGAATGGCCGTCATACGCCTTATGTGGATGCGTTGATGGAAGAGGACGTGGCACCGTATTTTGATGTTTTTGCCACGCATGGCTATACGGATGGGGTGGAGGCTGGAGGGCGTTTGGATCCGAAAAGATACTGGGAAAGCATCCAGTCGTTTGGACGGCCGTATTGGATTACCGAAGGGGGAACCGGAGGCCATGAATGGCCGGTGCCTATTGAGAACGGGATGGCGTCCTATATTCATCATGCATTGGTGGACGGGAATGTAAGCGCATTTGTATGCTGGCAGATTTCGGATGAAGAGCGCAATACCCATGGGGTTATGGAGCTTACAATTCCGACCAAGAAAACCTATGCAGCTATGCATTATTGGAAGTTTGTACGGCCGGGATTCCAACGTGTACTGGCCGAAACGAAGCTCGATAAGCTTCGGGTGAGTGCGTTCAGAAACCCAGATTCTGGTCAGTTGGTTCTGATCTTGATCAACGATGACGTTCACGCCCGGAAGATTGACATAAAAGTCGGGGATGAATCCATTCGTCATTTTATACCCTACACCACTTCGGAAGAAATGAATTTTGCAGAGCTTGAGCCCGTTCCTTCGAATGACGACCGCGTTGAGGTTGTCCTATCCGCAAAATCCATCACGACGTTGGTGGCGAGGCGGTAGCCCCCGGGATACCGGTGGTGAATGCACTTTTGGCATCGCCCGGAGAATGTTGGGTGGATACCTGAACATATCTTATCTGTAAAGTATGTTTTTATATATTTAATGGAATCATAATATAATCTGAAGTAAATTTTTTCACGAATCCAAAAAATAAACATGGAAATTCATAGAGCTAAATATTGCGACAGACCACTGAATCTGGTCTTACTCCTGTTGATAGTCCTGGTCGGATGGTCCGGTTGCCAATCGAATAACAGAGCAGATTCAGCAAGCAGCGAGCACAGAGCCAAAATCTTTCACCTTATTCAGGATTCCAATGAAATCCGGATCGTGGGAGAAGGTGAAAGTGAGCCCGTTTTGGTTCAAAAAGTAGAATCAGATTTCCGCCCATACATCCATCCCATCATGGCACCTGGAACCGAAGTGGCATTGACCCAGTTGAGTCCCGGACACCATACGCACCAGACCGGATTGTACTGGGGATTTACCCGGGTGAACGGGACCGGAGCTACAGCAGAAGAGATCCAGGAATGGTTTTATCGTCCGGATAAGCCCCGTGAGATTCAGAACAAGATCGGACGTGATTTTTTCCATCATCCTGATGGTGAGTACTGGAAGAAGATATCTGCAGAAGTGATTCATGAAAAAGGGACTGAGGTAAAGTGGAATACGGTGTATCACATGCTGGATGAAATGGGGAATCCGATATTGAAGGAGACCCAGACCTGGACTTTTGCGGAAAGGGGCGGAAAGTATTTCCTCGATCTGGAATGGACCGGAGAAGCCATGACTGATATCGTGATCAATGAATTTGACTATGGGGGTCTATTTCTGCGAATGCCGTGGAGGGAAACAGCGGGGGCTGAAGTGGTTAATGCAGCGCGTCAGAAGGATATGCAGGCGGAGGGGCAACGAGCGATGTGGGTCGATGTCGGGATGGAAATCAATGGGCTGGATCAATGGGGCCATATTGCCCTTTTTGACCATAAGGAGAATCCGGGTTTTCCCCAGCCCTGGCGGGTTGATGGTCAGTTCGGGGTGGGGTCAGCGGTTTCTGCGAAGGGAGCCATCTCCATCCCAAAAGGTGAGGTACTTATGTACCAATATCAGGTAGTGGCATACACGGGAGAGTTGGACGATATGGAAATGGATAGTTTGTGGGGAGACTATGTGGGTGATCAGGGGATGTACAATACCGCTTCGCTATGGGATATTGCCCGTCAGGAAGGGTTCGAAGCAGAATTTTTAAGTCCGGAGAAGGCGGTGGCAGCCATGACCATTGAAAACGGATACGAAGTAAATGTGTTTGCTTCTGAGCCGATGATCTCCCAGCCCATGGCGTTTTGCTGGGATGATAAAGGTCGAATGTGGCTCGCTGAAAATCGGGATTACGAATCCCGGGGCGATGGATTTTCCAATTCCGGTGATAGCCGGATCATCATTCTCGAGGATCAGGACCGCGACGGACAGGCCGATTCCAGGAAGGTGTTTATGGAAGGGATCCCTTTCCCCTCCGCCTTAGCAGTGGGACACGGCGGCGTTTTTATCGGCGCTCCTCCGCATCTCCTTTTTGTCCCCAATAAAGATGACCAGGCAGATACTGACCACATCGAGATTCTGCTGACGGGCTGGGGAATCCGGGACCGGCACGAGACCATTAATAGTTTGTTTTGGGG
>CBFGVZ010000281.1:0-3719 GCA_965652315.1 uncultured Saprospiraceae bacterium
ACCTGAAATTCTTGTCTGTGGAAAAAATACCCTGGATTCGATCGATGCGAAACTGCCGATAATCCTTGCGCAAATGACAATATCCCATTATATACCAATAGCGATTTTCATGAAATAATCCCACGACTTCTACGTGGCGTTGGTTACAATCTTGCTGCCCTCGTGATTTATAATTGAGAATGATTTGCTTTTTCTCAGCAACGCTTTCGAGTAGAAGTTCCAGGGCGTTGGGTATATTTTCATTGAAGGCCTTTTGTGCAGAATGGATGGTGATGTGCGCATCCAGGGCGTCGATCCAATCCTTTTCCGTATTACGCAACACGGACTTTATTTTATACAATGCCGATTCGAAATGGCCGCCGAGATTGCGGTCCGTGAAATGGGCCATGAGTTTTTCCGCGGCTACAAAACTACCAGCTTCTTCACGGGTAAACATTACTGGTGGTAAACGATATCCATCGACCAGTGAATAACCCGTACCTGCCTCACCGATGATCGGCACTCCTGCTGAATGCAAACTACGAATGTCCCGGTAAATCGTGCGAAGACTCACCTGAAAACGGTCGGCCAGGTCCCGGGCTTTAACCGTTCGTCGGGACTGCAACTGGATCAAAATGGCAATGATTCGATCAAATCGGTTGGTAGATTCGTATTCCATCGACGATGAATTTTTGGATTTGACGTGGAGTCTGATCGTCAAAATTATACTTTTTCATATTTCTTTTTCTATCCCTGCATACTTTGTTTACTGGCTCAATCCCCCCTGTAAATTGGCGGAATGACACGCTATCCAGCAATTTTTACCAACTTATCTTTGCTGTAAGCACCCCATAAAGAATTGATATTTTCGGTCCAATAAAACGATAAGTTTATTCGTAAAATTAATAAATCAAATCAAACACTATGAAAACCAATCCGTATCTCAATTTTGATGGCCAGGCAGAAGAAGCTTTTGAATTTTACAAAAGCGTTTTTGGTGGCGTATTCACATCTCTAATGAAAATGTCCGATGCACCAGGAAGCGAGAAATTCTCCGCAGACGAACAAAACCGGGTCATGCATGTTTCTTTACCCATCGGGGACACCATTGTTCTAATGGGATCTGACATTATCCCCTCGATGGGTCATACGCTCAACAAAGGAAACCATATGTACATTTCGCTTCATACCGACAGCCGGGAAGAAGCCGATAGAATTTTCAACGACTTGTCACAAGACGGACAAATAGAAATGCCTATGGAAGACCAGTTTTGGGGCGATTACTTCGGTAGCTTTGTCGATAAATTTGGAATCTGCTGGATGATCAATTTCAACAAAGACTTTTAAAAAATCAACCTTGCCCGGCTAAATGCTGGGGATTTCTGGCTATTTTCTTTTTCTTTTGCATATAAAGGTAGAGAAATAAAAATGCGATGACCAATATTATGGGTATGACCATGGTTGCTCTGATGACCTGTGGTCCGGCCAGTAACTGGGCTTGTGCGAAAGTCATGGCTTCCGGAGAACCAATCGGGGCAGAACTGTATGTTTCCAGTGATGCACCAGGTGGGAGTGCCTGGCTGATGAGTCGATCGTAGTAGCCCCCCATGAGAAACATGAAGAATGATACCGCAAATGATCCGGCTCCACCGAGGAGGTTAATCCCGACCGGACCGGATTCTGGTATGTTTTCCGAGACAAAGCCCAGCATGGTCGGCCAGAAATAAGCCACGCCGATACCAAAAACGATGGCTGCCAGAAAAATCGAATTACCCGTCATGGTACTCAATAAATATAAACCAATGGTGGAAACGATGGCCGATATCAATAAAAGTCCTGCCGGAGTAGTGTTGCGGAATACGGGTTCAGCAAAAGCACGACAAACGGATTGGACCGTCACGACCAGAGCCAACACCAGGATGGCATTGTCTGTAACATTTTGCAATAAAACACCCACCCATTGATTGGTGAAAAGTTCGGTGACAGCCGTTCCCAGCATACAGATAAACATAAAGATAAAAAGGGGAGATAGCATGGACCGATACATGGCCTGTGTGGAAATACCGGAAGAAACACGTTCGGTCACCGGAAAATCCAGTCTAAAAATCATCCAGCCATAAATTATCGTGGGCAGAATCATAGTTGCCATCTGCCATTGCCAGCCGAGTCCGAGTATACCAAAACCAAAAGAAATCAATGTGCCAATCACGATACCAGCCGGAAACCAGAAATGAAAATGATTGAGTTTTGTTGTTTTCTTATCCGGGTATATCGTGGCCACGAGCGGATTTCCCACGGCTTCTACCGTACCATTGGCTACTCCGATAAAAAGGGTGGAAACAAACAGGGAAGTGAAGCCAGTTGAAAAGATCGTCAGCACTATGCCGATCAGGTGCAAAACAAACGCCAGAATCATCAGTTTTTTCATCCCGATCACATCCACGACTATGCCGCCAATGATGATGGCCAGTGGAAAGCCCCAAAATGCTGTCCCGGTAATCAGCCCCATCTGTCGCCCACTGAGGTTGAAATCTATCATCAGATTCTCCATGATGCCTGCGCGGATACCGAACGAAAGCGAAGTAACCAACAATGCCAGACAACTAGCCCAAAACAATTGATTCTTTTGGATATTTTTCATGCACGTTATTTTAATCTGTCTGGAGCAACGTCAACGCCATTGCATCAGTGCTGAATTGAGTACTTGTTCCACCCGATGCCGGGGTTTGTGAAAATAGATCATACCGTGGCCCGGTAACATGATGTCGGTATCCACCTGTGCAAATTTCCGGAGTGACCGGATGTAAATTTCCTTATCAAAATCAATGGAACCATCCCAGCCAAAATCTCCAATTCCCAGGGTGCCAATTACATCCCCGCTAAAGACTAATCGACGGCCCTCCCATTCGAGTAAAAAAGCAGTACAACCCATGCTGTGTCCCGGTAAATGCATCGCTTCCATTTCCACACCCAGCACATTGAAGCGCTCCCCGTCACTGATGATCCAGTCCACCTCTACTGGCTCAAATATTTTATGATACAGGTATCCGCAGCAACGTTCATCCCCTGTCCTTACAGCATCTGCTGTTTCTTCGATAGATATGAACCTAACCCCTCTTTTTTTCAGAATATGTGCGCCTCCGGCATGATCGTAATGAGGATGAGTCAGGATGCAGTACCGGATGTTCTCGGGCGAAAGATCCCAATATCGCATATTTCGGAAAATTTGCTCCATGGTATCCCCACATCCACAATCCACCAGGACCAATCCCTGGCCGGTGTCCACCACGTAGGAATTCCCATCGTTCCACAATGCACCCTCCACATCAAATGTGATTCCATTTATATCCCCACCGACCTGGTAAATTCGCTTTAATACCTGCATATCCAATAAGATTTGTGAAAGTCCGATTTTTCAATCCGGACAATAGATCATCTGCCCAAAAATACAGGTTCTGTCCTGACGGAGTTAGTCTTATTTGTTCAGAATATAATAGAAAATTACGAATTGAATACCGGAGAAGCACCTGTTTATCCTGGGGGGATGAAGCACTCTGGGTGGATGAAGCACTCTGGGGGGATGAAGCTCCAGCTTCATCCTAAATATACTTATTTCTATTTCTTGGAGCTGGTGCTCCAAGTCCCCAAGAAAGCTCCAGCTTCGTCCTGAATTTACTTATTTTTATTTCTTGGAGCTGGTGCTCCAAGTCCCCAGGAAAGCTCCAGCTTCGTCCTGAATA
>CBFGVZ010000282.1:0-3716 GCA_965652315.1 uncultured Saprospiraceae bacterium
AAATATTCAGATCCACTTCAGCAGCTTCAGGAATTCGGAAACCGATTTTTGTTTCACCTTCATCGGCCTCGAATGATCTGTTACTTCCAGTGTTGAAACGCCTTTATTCCAATTGCACCAGTGATCCATGACCAAATATTCAACCATGGTGGATTGACAGGCGTCCTCACAGTCAACCGGGATATCTGTTGCCCAGCCCCCGCCAAGAAGAGCCAATTCCTGACCATAACCCGGGGTTTCAGTCAAGTTATCGAAGAATTGACGCAATTGATCCTGATCCAATCGATTGCCGTGTTCATCTACCGGATAATCAGGACTACAAGATTGGGCCAGATAAGTGGCTAAAGCGTACAACCAGCCATGGACTATCTTTTCACCGCATGCACTGTCCTCCCATAGCCAGACTAAGGATTTATAATAATGGTTCTCCAGCCCCTCTTTTTCCAAAAAGTTTGTCCGCAAACTACTGATCTCGTAGGAATAATCTCCGGAAAGTGTCTGTCCACCCAGGAGCTGACCTACCTCGGTGCTTGCAAAACCCAGATCTACCAGTATTTCACTCCAACTTTTATATTCCACAGCTCCATCACAGATGGAAAGATCATTCAACCAATCCACGCGCCTTCCCAATTCCAATTCAATACCGCAATTATCATAACTGCCCTCGTCCAGGTCAGACGCAGGAATCCAAGTGATTTTATTGCTCAATCCCACACGCAATGTATCATTGACTACCACATTAGGAGCCCATCCATCTTTCACACGGATATATTTATACCATGTACTTACATTCCAGCAACTATCCACCAATTCATAGACGACCTGATCAATTGCATGATCCTCGCCGGCAAAGCCTATTTCGAAAGGTTTCCCGACATGGGTGAAAGTCCGGTACCCGTCAGCATCAGGTTTTCCCGATTCGAGTAAAACTGCCCGTCCCCGTAGCGTCGCTTTCACGTGATGTATTCCCGAGCAGGCATCTTTTAACGTAATCGATGGGACTTGTACAGCTGCCATACAATCAAAGCTATTCGTATGGTAGATCGTTACATGTTCTTTTTCATACTCATCCGCCTGAGCAGGAATTTCACCACTTAGCAGTGACAGCTGGATGGCTTCCTGATCCCATTCGGCAGGATAGCAAAAATCGACGAGGGGACCAAGGGTATCCTGAACCGTCTGCCATTGTTCCAATACGATAACGATACCTTTACTCGTGCTATCTACTGATACTACCGCAGAATTTTCATTCAAACCATCCTGGTAAACACCAGCATCACATCCTTCAGCTTCGCTGTGGCAAGTCTGGGTAATAGTGACGGTCCGTCCTCTCTGTTCCGGGCATGTTCCACTCCATGGTCCAAACCCTTCACTTTCGACCTGCAAACCACAGTGCAGCCCCGCTGAAATACACAATGAAATACAGCTATCCGGCCGATAAACCAATTCACCATCTACTTCAATAACAGCTGGTAATAGTAAGGTCCCCAGACAATCTTCATTTGGTATTTCTACACTTGCATCATATTTTACACAATTCTCCTGTGATACTAATACCGGCCAGCCCCCAGTGAACCAGAAGGGTGGATCTCCCGTACCATTATAAAACCAGTCTTCCGTCACTTCCTCAAAGTTTCCGGATTCACTCAATACCCAATCCCCAATTTCTAAAACCATCACTATCTCCTCTTCCAGATTATAATGAGATTCCAGAATCTGAAGCTGTCCGGAAGTCAGACTACTCAAGTATTTATCATACGGAGCTCCGGATATAAAATCTCCTGCCTTGAATGTTCTACCGTCCTGTTTTCGCAATACTACTTCATCGAGGTAAACATCCAGTACCTGAAGATCCTCTGCCGCTGAATATCCAGCTTCCAGAATTGTAGCTGGTAGTTTATATACAATGCCCCTTAATCCACTGTATGGCTGCTCATAATGGTGCAGACCGACCGATTGTTTCCATGCGGAATATTCTACTAGTGGCATACCTTCGTTCAGTGCGGAATGGATATCGCAATACAAGGTATCTTCGCGGAAGGAATTAAATTCATTTCCGGTCAAGGCAGGCAGTTTAAGCACAACGATTGTATCATACGCAGTGCATTGCTCCCCTGAAGGAGTTTCCGCATTCCACTCCCGATAAATCACCTCCGCTGTATCACTTTCGCATTCAAATTCACTATCGATCCATATCGGTCCTGCTGCCAGACTCACGCTCCCCGTGCTACACGGCCTTCTGACTTCCGGACGGGGATAAGACGCATCATTTGGATCCAGTTTAAGCAGCGGATCAATACAATACACCACCGTATCTAATGTATGCTCGATCAGGCACCCGGAAGGTTTATCAAGAACAATCACCGTTTCACACATTCCGTTACCACATTCCTCCAGCAATAAGGTCACTTTTGCCCTGATTTCCCGACCCGCATGTTCCGGCCTTAATATATTTCCAGGAATAGGAACACCGTTTCCATAACTCAGTTCGACTTTATATTGATCCGGAAATGCGAGGGCCAGATTGTTTTGTATTAAAAGCATGTCCGCCGTCACCTCAATCTCACACTGCGTGCCGAAGCTTAGGTTTACCCTTCCATGACAATTGACCGGGGTACAGGGAGGAGGAATCTCAGTGCATGCGGTATCCCGCTGGATGGGAATGGCATTGTCGATGACCGCTACGTTGGTCAGGCCACTGTATTCATCTGAATCAGCGGTTGGATCACAATCTGAATTCTCAGCCGTAAATGTTTCTGCATCCACCGTGAAAACAACATCGATGTGATAAATATCGGTACCAAAATTATCCACAACCTCATTCATCACGATTTGATACGCGGAACCTTCCGGGTTGGTATTCAAAATCGATGTTTGTAATTCATGACTTCCAATATAACTCACGTCAATCGATTGTACGATGGCACTCTCACCATATTTCAAGGTATCACTCAAATCATAATATACTGGAATACCCGCAGTATCTCTTACTGAAATCGCATAAGTTATACTATACTCCAGAGGATTGCCAGTCGGCGTAGGCCCGGATTCTATTGTTTTAATTAATTCTGCTGCCGGTAAAAAGATTTGAGCGCAGACAGAATCATTCTGCGTCGGTATGGCATCGTTCAAAGTGGCAACATTGGTTAAACCACTGTTCCCTTCATTATTGGTGTAATCACAATCCGCAGTTTCCTGCGTCAACACATTTGGATCAATCATAAATATCACCTCCACATAAAAGCTATCCGCCCTCAGACTGTCCACATATTCATCATCGACAATTTGAAAGGTCGTACCAGCAGGATTCGGAGTTACAATGCTTGTATTTAAGCCGTCAGTCCCACCATATGATATGCTGGCACTGACAAAATTGGCTCCCGCTCCATACATCAAATTGTCTGTCAGATCGTAATATGCTCTATAACCTGTGGTATCTTTGACTTCAATGGCATAGACGATGCTGTATTCATTCACATTACCGGTAGGGGTCTGACCCTGAACGATAGTCTTGGTCAACTTCACACCTGGAATAGGTATCGGAGCACACGCGGTATCCCGGTCCAGCGGTATCGCGTCATCGATCACAGCTACATTCGTCAGACCACTGTGACCTCCTCCGTCGTTCGTATAATCGCAATCCGCGCTTTCTGCCGTCAGCGTCGCCGGATCAATCGTAAAAAGCACCTCCACGTAAAAACTGTCCACACGGAAAC
>CBFGVZ010000283.1:0-3685 GCA_965652315.1 uncultured Saprospiraceae bacterium
TCCTTTGAGGAAATCTGGCTGTACGAAGCACTGCGTTTCAGTGAATATGTCCTGGACCATTTTCACGATCCGGAAAGTGATTTTTTATACTACACTTCGGACCTTGATCCCGATCTGGTCGTCCGCAAAAGAGAACTGGAAGACAACGTCATCCCTTCCTCCAATTCTCAGATGGCACTCAATTTATTTATGCTGGGCCACTATTTCAATCGACCCGATTATCTGGAAAGGGCTAACAACATGGCGCACCGGATCAGCAGTGAAGCTTTCCGGATTGGTCCGTATTACGCCAATTGGTATTTCCTGCTCGCCTGGCAAGTTTTTCCGCCGTTTCAGGTGGCCATTACTGGTCCCGGCTGGAAATCAAAACGGGCGGGATGGGACGCAATGTGGCAGCCATTTGTGTTTTTGTACGGAGGAGATGAAAAGCAGAAGCTGGAATTGCTTAAGAACAAATATCACCGGGATAAGACCCTGATCTATGTGTGTCAGGACAACGTATGCCTCAAGCCCGTCAAAGATATATCGGAAGCCCGGGAACAAATCCACTGGTCACTTCCTGAATAATTTCCGGTAATTGGCATCCAGTAATCCGGCAAAGGTAATCAACCAGCCCCCGAAAGCCACGTAAATAAAATAATGTGGTATGAACTCCAGAAACGGCAATTCCAGGACCGCTGCCATTTCGTATGTACAAACCGTGTACATCCCCAGCGGAAAAACCATACTCCAGTAGGAGAGTCGATAGCCCCGGTAAGACCAGGGCAGAGGGACTGCATGATAAAAATGGCGCCAGACTCCAAGTATCACCAGCAACGGGATCCACCAGGTGCCAATACTCCAGAAAAAGATCGTCAACCCTTTCACAAAGGGTAGGATGTCGGAGAGCGGCCCATGGTCTATTTGACCGATGAGTGAAGAGCCCGCCAGTGTGGTGATGGCGACCGCGCCCATATTGATCCAGTAAGGGGCATCCAGTTCTGAAGCGCCGAGAGGAATGAATACCAACCGGTAAAAAATCAGAGTAATCAGTATTATATAAAGGATGCAGCCGATAAAAAAGAAAGCGGTATAGACAAACAGCAAGACTTCCTGTGACCCTGCGCTCAGATGACCCACCACATAACTGCCGAGTATAGGAATAGACTGGGTAGCCACTACCGACACCAACCAGCTTCCATCCAGTCCCCGGCCGATTCCCGGATTGTCCGTGGACACCGTTATCAGCGCAAAAAAGGAATATGAAATGAGCGCCCATAATATGAAAGCGATGATCAGAAAAACTCCGATGGCGGTTCCGTCTCCCTCCATCCAGTATAGTTGACTACCCAATATACTGGTAGCTGCAATGAGGGTGAAATAAGCCGGTCCGGTTCGGTAAAAGCGCAATTCCTTTAGAACCTGATTGAATGAAAAGATCAGTTTCCGGGCAAACAACACCATTAAAAAACCATAAAACAGGATATTCATGTAAAACATCCAGCCTGCAATGCGCTCAAAACCCAGCAAATGAGCCGCAATACTCACAATGCCGGTAGCCATCACGAGATTGAAATATGCTGGTATTCCTGCCTGATTGGCGGAATTCAGTTGTGACCACCTGGAAGGAAGCTGGAATTTCATTTAAGTATATTAAAATAATAAGGACTTTCGATCGGCAAATTTCGCACAACAATGTGAAAAGTCAAAATATGGAAGATTTTCGCCACCGCTAATCGATGGAATAAAGGATTTAATCGAAAGTCTGCTAGAATGAGTTAAAAATAATGCCGGAAAGCCGGAATGGGGAAACTTTTCAGCTTATTTTCGTATTCATAGTTTTAGTTATTTATCAATAATTCAAACAAATATGAAGAAATCAACCTTAATCATTGTAGCAATTGTAGTCGTTCTGGGCCTGATATTGTACAACACCTTTTCGAGCTCCTACAACAAAATGGTCACCATGGAAGAGGGTGTCGAATCCGCCTGGTCGACGGTTGAAACACAGTATCAGCGCCGGGCTGACCTGTACAATAGTGTGGTAAGCACCATCAAGGGATCGGCGGAATTTGAGCAGGAGACACTCAATTCGGTGATCGAGGCACGGAGCAGAGCGACCAGTGTCAATATTGACGCCGACAATCTGACGCCGGAAAAAATAGAAGAATTTCAAAACGCGCAGGAACAACTTAGCGGAGCGTTCAGCCGGCTTCTTGTCTCGGTGGAACGATACCCTGAGCTCAAAACCACGCAAGCATTCCGGGATTTTCAGACCCAAATTGAAGGTACAGAAAACCGGATCAACAAAGCACGGAACGATTTCAACCAGACCGTTCAGGGTTTCAACACCTATATCAAGCAATTTCCAACCAATCTGATGGCCGGCCTTTTCGGTTTTGGGGAAAAAGGATATTTCAAAGCCCAGGCTGGCAGTGAGAATGTCCCAGAAATCGATTTTGGATGATACGGGGACTGATCAGTGAGTATTTTTCCAAAGATGAGAAAAAGGTAATCGTAGAAGCGATCCGGGAAGCGGAAAAGAATACTTCCGGTGAGATTCGTGTCTATTTTGAGCAATCCACTAAGAGAATGTCAACGATGGACCGAGCTTACCGGGCATTCCAGAAACTCGGTATGCAGGAGACTGAGCAAAAAAACGGGGTCTTGATATACATCGCTTTTGGGGATCATGAATGTGCCATCATAGGCGACCGGGGTATCCATGAAAAAGTGGGGCACCATTTCTGGGAAGAGGAGTTAGAAATACTACGATCGCATTTCAGGCGGGATGAATATGTGGCTGGCCTACAGAAAGTCATACGTCTGGCCGGTGAAAGACTGGCTGAGTACTTCCCTTATCAACGGGATGATGTAAACGAACTCGATGATGAATTATATTTTGATGAAGATTAAGGCGTGTAAACGATTGACATGGGCATCATTATTCGTTGTTATTGCGATGTGTATCGGGGTTCCCTTTCAGCATCTGGGAGCCCAGATCCCGGAACCTCCAGACCCACCCCGTCTGGTTAATGATTTTGCGAACCTTTTGTCCAGTGGTGAACGGGAACGTCTGGAACGACAATTGGTTAGTTACGATGACAGCACATCCACACAGATTGTCATTGTCACCGTACGGCAGCTCGGGGATTGGGACATTTCGGAATTCAGTTACGAACTGGGTGATCAGTGGGGTGTGGGACAAGCCGGAGAAGACAATGGTATAGTGATCACGCTCTCCGAACAGGATCGCCAGGTATTCATAGCCACTGGCTGGGGGATAGAAGGGTACATTACTGACGTAGAGGCGCGTCGTATAATCGACCGTTATATGATTCCCCATTTTCGGCAGGGTGATTACTACGGGGGGTTTGCGGAAGGAAGCCGGGTGATTTCAGAGTTACTGTCCGGAGCTTTTGATGCCACCCAGCTCGAAAGAAGAGAGGAGGGTTTTCCATGGGAAGCGATTCTCACGCTGATCATTATTATAGTGGTCATTCTATTGGTATTTGGAGGGAATGACGGGAAAGGTGGTCAGATCAACAGGAGAGGCTGGCGCGGTCCCATCATCATAGGAGGTGGTTTTGGTCAGGGTGGCGGTTTTGGTGGTGGCGGTTTTGGCGGAGGTGGCTTTGGTGGTGGCGGTTTTGGCGGCTTCGGTGGAGGCGGCTTCGGCGGAGGCGGTGCAGGCGGAGGCTGGTAA
>CBFGVZ010000284.1:0-3609 GCA_965652315.1 uncultured Saprospiraceae bacterium
GGTCTGGTTACCGCCCTATTCTCCAAATTTGAACCTTATTGAACGGCTGTGGGGCTTTATGCAACGAAAAATATTGAATGGTATATATTACGAAACCTATGATAAATTCAAAAAGGCAATCCACTCCTTTTTTCAACATATTGATCATTATCGAACAGAATTGAAATCGTTAATGACCCTTAACTTTCAGATTATTGATTGGAAACAACCGGTCAATTCATAACGTCATGGGTATAAGTACAAACTGTATTAAATTATGAAATCAAAATTTTACGTTTTATTCCTGTTCCTCTGTACGACCGGGGTTGTTCACAGCCAGACCGGCATAGGCACTACTTCTCCCCATCCGAGTGCTCAGCTCGAGGTGTCCAGTACGGAGAAGGGAATTCTGATCCCGCGGATGAGTAAGGCAGATAGGAATGCTATTGCATCTCCGGCGGAAGGACTGCTGATTTATCAAACCGATGAGACCAAAGGTTTCTATTATTTTGATGGGGTTGCGTGGACGCCGCTGACAGGTTCCGGACAGGATGGAAGGGGAGCCATAATCCCGTTTGCTTCGGGACCACCGATTAGTTTATTATTTGATTCAGGCAAGTCCACCGGGGCAGCAATAGGTTTTGGAAATTCTGTGAGTGGGGTCAATTATTTCAATGGATTGATTGATTTGACCGGTACAGAAAATATGGCTTTTTCGGTACCCCGGGATGGATTGATTACCTCTGTTGCCGCTTTTTTTAGCACTAATACAGCAATTAGCTTAATAGGTTCTACAATAACGATTTCTGCACAATTGTACGCAAGTTCCACGCCTGATAATACTTTTACCGCGGTTCCTGGAGCGAAGGTGTATTTATCACCATTCTTTAGCGGGTTTATTCCTATTGGCATGGTAAGCAACGGGATTCTTACCGGGTTGGCAATACCCGTGACGGCGGAGACCCGGCTGATGCTGGTGTTTTCGATCGAACTTCTCGGCGACATTCAAATTGCAACCAGTTTATCTGGTTCTGCCAGTGGGGGAGTGGCGATCGATTGAGGTGTACTGCTGCTGATTTTTTCTTTCAAAGTTTGAGAGGTAAGATCCGGGAGTTTTTGGTGTTTGGGTATATGAATTAGTTAACCTATTAGATTAAAAGAGGTGATTTGAAAGCTCGGGATAAATGAGTTTATTGAATAAATTATAAAAACCTAAATGTATTACTATGAATCAAAAATTTTACCTTCTGTTTTTTGTCCTGGCATTCGAATTCTCGGGGCTTGTTTATGGTCAAACGGGGATTGGCACGAATATGCCCCATGAAAGTGCTCAACTGGAAGTCCAGAGCACAAACAAAGGAATTTTGATCCCCCGGATGACAGAAAGTCAAAAAAATGCTATTTTAAATCCAGCAACAGGATTGCTGGTCTATCAAACGGATGGAGAAAATGCAGGGTTTTATTATTTTGATGGCATGGAATGGGTGAATCTGGCAGCGCAGGGTTCTCCAGATCCAAATTTAGCAGAAGAAGGGTTTTCAGCGACGGCTGCTTTAGCTGTCACCGTTATTGCTGGCACGCAGATAGGGGGCTGGACCGTTTCCTCGCCGTATTTCAATACGACGACTTTTGATCCTTTAACCGGAACGTTTACCGTCCCCAATACGGGTCGCTATCAGATTTCTGCGACCATTAATTACAAAACTCCTCAACTTGTTTTTACCCCCATTGGTATAAACCCGGCATTTGTGGTTCGTCGTATTAATCCAGTAATTACAGATTTGGTTTCAGGTTATTTACCAGTTATAGATTATAGTGTACTACCGACAGGTACGGTGACGCTTATTGGGGTGGTTGAATTAAATGCAGGGGATACGGTTGGTCTCTTTTATGAGGATGATGGTTACCTGTTTGAATTAGGCTTGGGAGGAGCGGACAGCCCTATCGTTTGGTCGTTGCATCAAATTGCCGATTAAGACAGAAGATTTATGCTCAAAAATGAAATAAAGAATTATGCGATATAAATATACTTCTTTCTTTTTCGCTTTTTCCTTCCTGTGTGTTGGTCATCTATTGGGTCAGGTTGTCAGTCATACTGGCTATACGCTCACAAGTGGAACAGATATCGAACTTGCGGAAACTTTGCTGCTCGGTCCTGGAGATTACGAGATCGATGGGACATGGGAAATTTACAGCAAGTACGTATGGATTGACCCGGGAGCCAATTTTACCGGAGATGGGACGATTGCGTTTTATCAGCCGAATATGCCCCTGACACCGGGCCCTACGTACCTCGACGCCAACAATGTGACGATCGATGTCAATATAGAACTCCGCAACGACCTTAATCTTGTTCTGGCTGACATGACGCTGACCGACCCGCGTGACGGTTGGTCAGACCTTCCAGGAAACGCTTCACTGGGAGTAGGTAAGGAATTTAGCTTTGAAGTAGATGGCGCAGATGTCATCATGGGCCTGGTCATCACCGATGCAGCAACCGATTATTTGGATTTGGAAAACACACTCACGACGGTCACCAACTTTATATTGGGTGAAGGGGGCACATTGTCGAATTATGGCCCCGCAAATATGGTGGTCACAAGCAATAGCATTGGAGGTCATATGGTGAAAACGGGCACGATGAGTTCCTTTATTTTCCCTGTGGGTATAGCCGAAGGGGATTATACGCCGGTTGAAATTACAGCTTCTTCAACTACCGGAGATTCGGTATTTGTCAGCGTACAGAATTATATGGCCAGTCTGGCAAACGAAGGATCCGGCCCGGAAGGATTTGGGATAGATCGCACCTGGCACATTTTCTCAACCGGAAGTGCTCCGACCTGGACTGTCAATTTACAACACAACACCACTACCCAACAGACCGAATTTGATGAAATGATGCATTTTGTTTCTCAGTGGAACGGAACAATCTGGCCCGCTGGAACGCCTGTGGCCGGGCAACCGGGTAATCTGACTACACCACCGGGAACAGTGGACGGGTCGTTG
Organism: uncultured Saprospiraceae bacterium; assembly: GCA_965652315.1. Taxonomy (GTDB): domain Bacteria; phylum Bacteroidota; class Bacteroidia; order Chitinophagales; family Saprospiraceae; genus Membranihabitans. The sequence goes on from CBFGVZ010000284.1 coordinate 2,986, forward strand.
ATGACGGCAGAGTCCTACACTACGTTTGCTACTTCCGGCGATCTGCCGATTAGTTACTATACAAAATACAGCCTTGAGGTAATCCCGGCCGGTCCCTTGAACTGTGTGGCTACCATCCGCCCGGCTATAGATGCATCCGGAAATGTCGCCGTGTCGGTCCTGGAGATATCCCCGGGAGCTGGCAGTGTGCCCCTTTATACTGTAGAAATATTAAATGAATGGGGAGGTGTGATCTGGGAAGGTAAAAACCTTTCTCGGGAGGATTTCATCCTGACGGGAAAGAATGTGTGCGATTACCGGGGCAGCCGGCTTACCGTCCGGATCACTGATGGGGAAACCTCGTGCGAATCCACCCTGGTCATCAATGGTTCACAGGATCCGGTACTCACCTCCGCATTTGGCACTTCCATCACGGAAGCTTCGGACCTGGATATCCCTACGGCATACATCGATACAAGACTTCTGGTCACCTACTGTGGATATGTACCGGATCCGGAGGATCACGAACCCTTCGTATCTATTCCCTGCCAGACCCCCGTCCACAGCAGCAGTCGTGCGTATCAGGTGAAAGCCCAGCCGGACTGGATCGAGGTGTTCCACTGCAACGAAGCGAGCGATACTTCG